>CALDJV010000772.1 GCA_937899305.1 uncultured Cytophagaceae bacterium | reverse complement strand
AAATGGATTAGGTTATTTATGTAGTTTTACTTAGTTGGGATTTGGTAGTTTTATTTAGTCGATAGTCCACAGTTTTTTTAGTCCACAGTCGACCAATTGAACGAAAAGGGAAAAATGAAAAATGATACGTCGCTTTGCGCAACCATTTAACAATGAGCCGTAGGTGGAACAATGTAACAATAAAGCAATTTAACCATTTAACAATAAGCCCAGCAAAACAATATAACTATATAGTAATCATACCAGTTCCAACAATTCCTGAAACTTGGCTTCATTGTAAGTATAAATAGATTCCTCCAATTCGGCCTTCCAATGTAGTAAATTAGGGCTGGCCCCTTCATCGATGTGCTTCAGTACTTTACAAATATTGGTCGTCTCAAAAATTTGACACTGCTGAATTTGGGTGGCCAAAGGCAACAATGTTTGTTGCTCGGCGGGAGTAAGTTTGAATTGATAATCGGTTTTGATAAGGAGTGGCTCGGGGCTACCCTGCATAGGAATGGCAGATGGAACCACCTGGCGCACCATAGGTACGGTAAACCAAAAGGTAGAACCCACCCCTTGAGTAGATGCTACCCCAATTTGACCTCCGTGGGTTTCTACGGCTAATTTACAAAAAGTAAGCCCTAGTCCACTCGCTCGAATGTATCCTGATGCCGTGGGAGCAGCTTGTTGAAATCGGTCAAAAATTTTATCTAGATTTTCGGGGGCAATCCCTACCCCATTGTCCCGTATCAGAATCTTGCAAAATTTGTCATCGACCACTTCTACATCCAGATGTAGTTCGCCATTTTGCGGTGTATATTTGATGGCATTGGAAAGCAAATTTATCAATACCCGAGCAATGAGTTCAGTATCTATTTTGAGGTAAATCTGGGGCAAGTGATGAATGTACAGGTTCAGGTTTTTGTCTCGAATGATAAATTTTACTTGCTCTTGTGCATTGTGCAATAGGGCATCTACAGTCACCTCCTCTTTCTGCAAGACCATCTTATCCTCTTCCATCTTTTGCACATCCAAAATATTGGTAACCAAAGTCTGCATGCGTCGACCAGCTTGATTGATAGAATTAAATGTAGGATCAATTTTCTTTTCGGAGAGGCCAATGATGGCATTTAGTGGGTTTTTGAGGTCATGAACTACCATCCCCATCATGTGTTGTTTGAACCGGCTCAGAGAAATCAATTGTTCGTTTTGATCGGCCAACAGTTGATTGTATTTGATTTGGGCCCGACGACTTTTAAATACTTGAAATAATACTAGTAAAATCAGTACCGAAACCAACGCAAAGATGAACATGAGGGCGGTTCGTTGCTTTACCTCAATCTGTTGTTTCTCTATTTCTAATTGTTGACGGATAAGGTCTTGCTTATTGGCCGCTACTTCGGCTTCAGCCAGTACCTCTTGCTTGATAATCGCCACTTGTTGGGCACTGTTATAACGAAAAATACTGTCTTTCAATCTGATGTATTGGTCTTTGTAAGCCCACGATTTTTTTTGTTGCCCCTGGCGTTCATACAAACGCGCCAATTCTTTCAAAATAAGCGGTTTTGATCTGGCCAATCGCTTATTCCGAGTACGCTTTAAGCTTTCAAGCAAAAGTTGCTCTGCTTCTACAAACTCTCCCGCATCAAGCAACACTTGTCCTAAGTACGGCCGAAAAACATGCAACATATAAGGCATGTTATTTTTTTTAGCGCTTCGGACCACTTCTCTCAGGAGGCGAACCGCCTGCACAGCGTTACCTAACTTACCATAGGAAGCACCTCGAAAACCTTTAGCCCACAAACGGTTTTTTCTCGCACTTTCGGCTCTACACGCATATTCAATTGACTGTTCATATTTGCCCTTCTTGTAATACATATGGGCCATGTCTTCCAGCAAATGCCCCTTTCTGTTGATGGGTATAGAGGGATAAAGTGAAAGCATTTGGTATGATTTCAGGAAAAATTCTTCTGCTTTATCTAGTAACTCTAGCCCTGAATACAATGAACCCACTACATTGTAGAGGAAACATATTTTACTAGGGTTCTTCAATGTCTTGTAAAGTTCCAATGACTTTAAAAGATAATACAGACCTTGAGGCGCTCTTCCCTGACGATTCATCAGGATACCCAAATGCTCGTAGATATTAGCCAGCCTCACTTGGTCGTTTAACTCTCGAGCCAGCTTCAAAGCTTTATTCAAATAAATCTCCGCCTGTCCATACTTTAGTTGTCTCATAAGGACTCTGGAAATACAAGAATACGCTGCATCCAATCGGTAAATATTTTTTGAAGGTGGAGTGGTTGCCTCTCCGGTATTCTTGTTTACTTGACGGCGGCTTAATTTTTCGTTTATTTTCACCACTCGATAATAATAGTCGTATGCTTGTGAAAACCGATTCAGGCCTTCTACTGCATCACCAATTTCTAAGTAAGCATCAATTCGTTTTTTAGCATCGTTACACTTTTCGGCAACCTGCAGTCCTTTTTTAAATAATAGTAAAGCTTTTTTGAATTGTTTTTGTTGGGAATTCACCTTCCCTAGCTGTAGATAAGCACTGAATAAACCCTGTTGATAATTACAGGCTTTCGCCAATGCAACGGCTTTTTCGGCGTATTGAGTAACTTTTGGTAAGTTGGATGGATAGGATTGAGCAGCCAATAAATTGTAAACATCTACTTTTTGTGGGGCAGAAATGCGTGTAGCAAGTACTTGTTTTAACGAATCCGTTTTTCTCTTTTTGCTGATTTTTTGAAAAGCTAAGACACTCGTCATGGGTAAAATCAACCACGCTAATAGACATATCCACCATATTTTCTTTATGAATGGCATCATATCAAATAAGTTTTATGTGTGTGTGTTAGATTGACACTTGATACTCAATACCAGTGTCAAAATTATCTATACCTTACTTTCGGATAACTATTTGGTGCTGCCAAGTGTCGAGCAACTCCATCAACATGCTAAGTAAGTTGAGTTTTGGAGAGTTTCAGTTTGATTTTGACCACAATGCGTTTTATCACAATCAAATATTGGCCGCCTTTATGTTTTAGAAGATGTGTTGAAATTCACCTTTCTTTTTCACATTATGGGCCTGTTCTACAACTCAACATATGTATCAATCTAATAACCATCCTTGATTTGTAAAGATTCATATCAGGGTACATATTCTATCAAGTCAAACGCATCTACAATCAAAATAACTCACTCAAATGAGGAGACGATTTCTTACACCCTTCCTAAAATAATTTGCAGAAGATGAAAAACACCAAAAGTAGTGGGTGATTTAGATCACAAAGACCATTATCAATGTCATCAACATTTTCAGTGGTTGGGTGCTTTACAAATATAAGCAAAACGAAATGAAGCTGGGGTGGGTGCTTTGGAAATTGTAAACATGATTCAATGAATTAAAATAAAAAACCTGTTGAAACCCTGGGTGTTGGCAGGGCATTGTGATGTTACAAGTAGAAAAGCACGAAAATGTACTCATTTTTGGCAAAATAAAAAGTTGAAAAATCATTTCCTACTTACGATTCTCTGATAACAAAAATTTAAATTCCCTCAATAATTCATTATGTTTTTTTCATTTTGAAACAACCTGATTTTGGTCGCTTTCCTATTTCACGCTTTCGATGCATTACGCCACATGATGCACAAATTCAGTCAACTTTTGACTGCCTTTGATGCCTATTTTTTTCTTGATACGATAATGCTGCGTAATCACACTTGGAGGTGAAATACTGAATAAGTTGGCGATTTCGTTGTTGTTGAGTCCAATTTTCAAATAGGCGCAATGTCGCAAATCTGCCTGACTAAGCGTTGGACATTTTTGGAGCAAGTGATCAAAAAAATGAGGGTGTATGTTTTCAAAATACAACTTGAAAGTTTTCCATTCATCGGCTGGTTTTAGGTTGTGGTCGATTTCTTTTTCAATTGCTCGTAGCTCGGTTTTCAAGTCTCCCCGTAGTTGGTAGCCTACCTTATTTACCCGTTTCCGGATACTGCTCAATAGCTGCTGTTTTTGAGTCACCTCAAGGGTTCTACTGCTCAACTCCCGGTTTTTTTGATCTTCAATAATCTCACGCTGTTTCTGAATGGTTCGCAGGGCTCGATACATCTTCAATGCTGCATTGACACGGGCAAATAACTCTAGTTGATTGAATGGTTTGGTCAAAAAATCATCGGCCCCAACATCAAATGCTTGTTTGAGGTTTTGGGAAGTCGTATTTACCCCGGTAATGATGATCACCGGCAAATGAGCGGTAGCTTGACTAAGCTTGATTCTTTGAATAAGCTCTACTCCGTTGAGTATGGGCATTTCCCAATCGGTAATGATAAGCTCTGGAATTTTTTGCTGCAAAATATCGAGGGCAATGGCTCCATTGGAGGCGCTCAATACCTGGTATTTCTGAGGACTGTTTCCAAGGTAATAATTGAGCATTTTAAGCCCTTCCTTGTCATCGTCCACCACGAGGATGGTATTTTGTTCCATAAATGTTTTTAAGCTTGTAGTATAAAAGAATAATTGCCTTTGGGCAAAGGATAAATAAACTAGAGGCTTTTACCGCAAATGCGTCATTTTTGTTGCATCACACCTTTTATTACGGGCAGATTTAGGGCTCCATTTCGTCCTATTTATCCCCAAGGGTAGACAAGCTATATCGACCCAGTGGATAGTACTCACTCCGAAGCAATGAGATTGCCTAAAGTCATTGCTTTTCAAAAGCTTACCCCTCCATCTTTATCACCTCACTTGGTTGATTGTAGGGTTCCAACTGATGCTATTTTTTTTGGACAAATGTTTATTTTTACTAGCTCAAAAAATAATCATTCAACTTTGTCAACCCTCCATCATTATTTTGATAGTTTTTAAATATCAAACCTACTCTTACCTGATTTTTATTGCTATCTTATAAGTCAGTATCCCCCAAAACACCTACATGAACCCTGTGTGGCCCACCAAAAACTAAAAGCGCTGACTTCTAATCATCCTGATCAGACAATTGAGATCAAATGATTATATTTGCCGCCAAACCAAGTCACAACTTATGTTTACCCCAAAAATTCGTATCGCGCTTATTGTATTGGCCACCATCGCCTTGGTCATATCGTTTACTTCACAAAACACCCCCAGCGCCCTGTTGTATGGCATTGTGTGCATTGCACTGGTCATAGGCTACTATCGCAGCGGTACAGTGTGGTTGGCTTATCAGCAATTGCGTCGCCAAAACTACAATAAAGCCATTACCTATTTGAACCTGACCAAGTATCCGGACAAATTGGCCAAAAGCCAAAAAGGATACTACTATTTTATCAGGGGCTTTGTAGCCATGGAAGAAGAACAGTTTGAGCAGGCTAAAAATGAATTTCAGCAAGCACTCGAGGCCGGGCTACGCACTCAAAACGACGAAGCCATTGCTTATTTACAATTGACTGATATTAGTTTGATTTATGAAGACAAAACACAGGCCCAGGATTATTTAAATACAATCAAAACCCTGAAATATAAACCAAGTTTGGAAGAAGCACTTGATCAGATAAAAGAAAAAATGGCTACGGTTTAGGAACGTATTCGCAATAACTGACTGTTTTCGCTTCATTTCTTTTTGCTATACTTCATTACTTTTCTTAGCCGTAGCGATGGCTACGCCCGCAAAAAGTACTTCGTCTAGCTTCAAGTAATTTTGCCAAAATCGGACACTTATTTTGAACATGTTCCTGAAGGTTGATAACATCCTGAACCTCGGGCAAGGAAACATCACAAATGTTGTTTGTGTTTTTTGTTCTCAACATTCTGAGCATCCACATCGTTTTACCGACGTACACCAACGCTCAAACTCGATGAAAATCCCTCGCATTACTGGAACAATTGACCGCCGTATTCTGATTAATTACCAAATTGATCCTGATGTACTGACTGCTTACCTGCCCAAACCCTTTACTCCCAAGTTGATTCAAGGCAAAGGCATCGCGGGCATTTGTCTGATTCGCCTCAAAGAAATCCGCCCTAAGGGGTTCCCAAAAGTGATTGGGATTGGCTCCGAAAATGGGGCACATCGCATTGCCGTAGAATGGAAGGAAAACGGTGAACTCAAAGAAGGGGTTTATATTCCACGTCGCGATACCTCGTCACGGTTGAATTCTCTGGCAGGTGGGCGCGTTTTTCCAGGAGTGCATCACCACGCTAAATTTACGGTAAACGAGGACAAAGGCCATTATCAGGTGGCTTTCAAAAGCGAGGATGACACCTCTTTGTCTATTACTGCTACCGAAACCAACCAATGGAACCCGGAAAGTGTATTTGAGAGCTTGAGCGATGTGTCCAATTTTTTTGAAGATGGTTCGGTAGGTTATTCACCCGAAAAACAAGCTGGAAGTTATGATGGACTTGAATTGCGGGCTTTCAACTGGAAAGTATCTTTGTTAGAAGTGGATCAAGTGCATTCTAGTTTCTTTGAAAATACCCAAACATTCCCAAAAGGTTCAGTCAAGTTTGACAACGCCTTACTAATGAAAGATATTCAGCATGAATGGATTGGCCTCAAGCGAATCAAGGAAAAGACTGTTCAATAATTGTCCATTTCCAACTATCTACCGCTCCTTTGAAATGCTTTATTTGCTGATAAAAACTAAACATGCAATTGAAAGCTATTTTGAGGGCATACCGAGGCCGTCTTGTATTTACTATCTTCCTTATTTTAAGCGAGGCAGGACTGTCTCTTCTATTCCCACTATTGATCGGCAAAGCAGTAGATGACGCCATTCATCATACCTATGTTGGTGCCTTGCAGTTGGGTGCGCTGGGTTTATTAGTACTCATCATCAGCGTAGGGCGGCGGGTCTATGACTCTCGGTTATATGCCCAAATTTTTGAGCATCTTGGGTCGAACATGATTGCCAAAACTCCTCAAAACAATGATTCAGTAAAAACGGCCCGCCTCCATATGTTAGAAGAAATCGTCGCATTTTTGGAAGATACCTTGCCCGAATTCATCAGTCAAATCATTGGCTTGGCGGGCATTGTTTTTATTCTGGCATTTCTCAATATCCAAATTTTTATAGGAGGATTATTGGCTTTAGGACTGATTTTTTTGATCTATGTAGGTACTGGCCCCAAAACTACTCAATTGAACGCCGCTTACAATGATGAACTGGAAAAACAAGTAACAGTGATTGCTCAAAAAGATCCTGTCAAGCTATCGGCTCACCTAAAGAAACGCATGGGTTGGAACATTAAACTATCGGATCTGGAAGCACTCAACTTTTCGCTGTCCTGGCTCATATTGATGTTTTTTTTGGTGGCTTCTATCATCCTGGCCGCACAAAATGGCATCAACCAATATGGTGCCTTGTTTGCCTTGGTGATGTACGTTTTTCAGCTTATAGAAAACATTGTGGTGCTTCCTTTGTATTACCAACATTGGCTTCGATTCTCTGAAATTAGGCAACGATTAGAAGATGTTTCCTTAAACACAAATCCGCAAAAAAACCAAGAAATGAACTATCCAACACCCCAGGCCCCGTCAATTTAATATCTATTGTACTCATTGGGTATCGATCAATGCTGTTTAGCGCAAGCACAGAGCTCCCTTTGGTTGGTTCTATAAGAAAAAATTATTTCATCCTGGTTTAGACCTGACAGGTAGGGTGTTCAGAATTGGTGAATTTCTTCCCCTGGTTTTTATAATTAAAAATAGAGCGTTGTGTTAGTCGCCAATAACCTTTTCTTCCCCTTTATCATCGTCAGGATTCTTTAGTCATCCTGAGCGCAGCCGAAGGATCTGGTTCTGGGTAACCGATACTTGATTTTCAAGGATTAA
>CALDJV010000771.1 GCA_937899305.1 uncultured Cytophagaceae bacterium | reverse complement strand
ATTATTTAAGAAACAATTAGATCAATAATACTTTTACCAAGTTTTCAATATTGTTTAGTTTTTAAACGGGTATATGGTCAATTTTATAATAAGACAACACCAAGCTAGGGAGAGGTTGCATCAGAAAATAAAAAAAGTCTTTGGCAACAAGAATTGGTGATTCTTGGTTAAATTAAAACACATCAAACGAAACCTATTTATGAAATCAATCTTCACCTATTTCAGTCTATTATGGCTGGTACTTGGCCTGGTGGCTTGTTCTAAAAGTAGTGACGAGCCTGCACCCGATTCCAGTGTTGGGATTCCAGCCAATGCTCAATTAAGTAGTGCATCTGAAGCAACCGATTCGAAAGGCAACCAATATTCGGTAGGCTTTGATCAGGCCTCTGGCAATAATCAAGATCCTTTTGTAATCAAAAAAGATGGCCAGGGTAACCAAATCTGGAAGATTACCCACGAAAATACGGGAGTAGACGGTAGAGCAGTATGGGTAACAATAGATAGTAACGACAATCCTTGGGTGGTATTTACGGTAGATGGTGGGAGCAACGATGGTGGGTATATCACCAAAAAACAGGTAGACGCAGATGCATTTTCTGGAGTATTTATGAACAGTTATGGCAGTGGAGGAGGACCTAAAGCATCGGTGATTGCGTTGCTAGACCCTGCCACTGGAAATATCAAAAAAGCAACTTTTATGGCGGCACGCCTTACAAGTGGCAATACCAATACCCTCAACATTACCCAAATAGGCTTCAACGATGGCAACCTGGCGTTTGAAATTGCTTCGGCGGCCTGGCCTCCTGGTACAGGCACCAGCTACGAGCGTTTCCCCAATATTACTGATGCCGATCGGGTAGATGGTGCTTTTAAGATTTACTATGAAATCAAAACTGATTTGTCGGAAATTGTAGTGGCGAATTTGCTGAAGTAAGCAACGAAATCTTGAAAGTTATGGATGAGGAGGCTGCCTCAAAATTCAAGTATGACCAATTCTGGCAATTCTTTCATCAGAGAAATGAGCATCGCTTCTCCAAAAAAAATCATAACTTAGATCTTATAATGATCAACGTCTTTTAAACGACACCTTATGAGCAAAAGAGACCTTACTACAGGTAGCATTCCACAAATTTTGGTACGACTTGCCTTGCCTATGATGCTGGGTATTATGAGTATGGTAGCCTTTAACCTAATAGACACCTATTTTGTGGGTAAACTAGGTAAAAAAGAACTGGCTGCGCTCACTTTTACCTTTCCCATTATTTTGATTGTATTCAGTATTATACAAGGACTGGGAATGGGAGCGACGGCCCTCATTGCCAAGTCTATTGGGCGGAATGATCGAAAAAAAGCGGCTCGTGAAACCACCGACAGCATCATACTCACTCTGATACTAACGGGTTCTTTTGTGATCATTGGTTTGCTCACCATTGGCCAAGTACTTAAAATATTAGGAGCCGATGGCGAAACTGCTGCCATGGCCAAGGAATATCTGCAAATTTGGTTCATTGCTCTTTTTTTTGTGTCAGCCCCTTTTGTAGGCAACAGTGCCATCCGTGCTACTGGCGATACCCAAACCCCTACCTATATTATGCTGTTTGCGGTATTGATCAATGCAATACTCGACCCGATCCTTATTTTTGGTTATTTTGGTTTGCCTGCGATGGGGCTTAGAGGCGCGGCTATTGCAACGGCAATTTCTCGAGGAATGACGATGATTTTTTCATTCTACATTCTCATCAAGCGAGAAAAACTCATCACCTTCGAGATACCGTCCCGGCAAGTGATTATTGGATGCTGGAAAAGTATCCTGTACATCGCGCTACCCTCAGGCTTGGCCCGGCTGGTGGTGCCCATTGCTACTGGGGTAATTACCGCCATGTTGGCCAGTTATGGCGAGTTTGCGGTAGCTGCTTATGGAGTAGGAAGCCGCATCGAGTTTTTGGCCAACAGTGTCATATTTGCCTTAGCAGCATGCATTGGACCATTTGTAGGCCAAAACCTAGGCAAAGGAAGGCTCGATCGGGTGCGGGAATCAGTGAAGTTGAGCAACCGTTTTGCAATTGTTTGGGGCTTGGTGGCTTGGGGGTTATTGGCACTGGGAGCCCGTACCATTGCTGCGGTATTCAATAGTCACGAAGAAGTGGTCAATACGGTGCAACTTTTTTTATGGGTGGTTTGGACTGCAAGGAATCCTCAGTATTATCAACAGCAACCTCAATACTATTAACAAACCGCTTCAGGCCTCCGCCATCATTGTCATACAAATGTTGGTACTGGGCTTGCCTGCGATTTACTTGGGCAAAGAGCTAGACGGCATACGAGGCATTTTTATAGGAATCACGGTTACCTACTCGTTGGGCGGCTTACTATCCATGATTATCAACAAAAGGATTATGGACCGATTTCAAGGTTAATTTTTAAATGTATTAAAGAATACTCCACAGTGATTTTAGTAAAACGGAATAAATAAACTAACCGCAGAACGAAGTTCAAGCTCTACAAAGCTAATCCAAATTTAGTGCAATATCTTGGCACTAGACAAGTCTAAAAAATTGGCTAATAGCAGCGCAACCGAGTCTACAGCTTGCTGTGACGAGCTCAACGCAGTTAATTTGCACTATTTTTTGACGAAGTATAGTGGCTAGAGATCAGCTAAATGGATTAAGTTATTTGTGTAGTTTTACTTAGTCAAAATTGATTGCGAGTTCAAAAATGATGTTACTACCCGTTTAGGCGTAAAACTGAGACCTTTTTAAAGATAAAGTGAGTCAATAGTTTTGATGTAAGTTATTGGTTTACAGTGGTTAATAATGTGGTTGTGCGCTCGGGTTGGCTATGGACCGAATGCTGTGGACTATTATTAAAATAAAAGTAATGATAAAAAAGATCAGCGAGGCAGAAGCCACCGAATTAGCCAAAGGGGCAGAAGTATTTCCAGTCATCATAAAAGAAGAGAACGACACCACTGAATCGGCGGTTTGTTTGAAAAAATTTCCTACAGGTTATGTATTAGGAATTAGTTGTGATACCAAAGAACTCTTTGAGCTTTATTTTTCCGAGGATTATGAATTAATAATGGGTAAATGTCAACAACATTTGAGGATCATGCAGGAAAAAAGACATCCATTCCCGCAGGTGGATTGAGGTAAACAGTTTAAGTATTGGCATCAGTTTCTGAACTGATGACTTCTTCTCTACGCTAAAAACATTAGTAAAATAGCCTCTGTAAGGTTTTTTTGAGTGGTAAAGTCATTTTTACAAAATGAGCCAAGTTGCAAACTTGGCATCATCGTGTGATTTAAGTTCGGAAACGTAAACCAATAAAATGTTATCCATCATTATGCGGAGTTTTTTATGCTATTATCAACTTTATATCTTTGATTAGCTTCTTCTCTGTCAAATTTAAAACCCACCACTAAAAAGCTTCTCCAATAAAGATATATAAGCCACTGGTTTCTGCATTAACAGCGT
>CALDJV010000770.1 GCA_937899305.1 uncultured Cytophagaceae bacterium | reverse complement strand
GATTTTTTGGGCAATATGCCTCTTAATCAAAATGCTTGCCGCTCACTAATGATTAGAAACATAAATTGGGAAACTTATTTTTGTTTCATCCCTAAGTGAAAAATGTAAAACGTAAAATGATACATCGCCTCGCGCAACAATTTAGCCATCAGCCGAAGGCGGAACAATTGGTTTTCAGTCCACAGTCCACAGTCGACGGTCCATAGTCCATAGTTTTCCATCGCTTCGCGCAACCATAAAGCCATAAGCGAAGCGTTAACCATTTAATCATTTAACAATGAGCGAAGCGGAACAATAGACCAGGTGTATGAAAAAACAAGTTACTTTTTCTATTAACAACTCATTAAGAGTTGTTAGAGAATCTTTAACAGCGATAATTCATACAAATTGGAGAATTTATCGTTAATTTTGTAATACATTATCGAAATTTAGAAACGAACCAACATCTTGGGTTTCTTTAATTGACAAACCAAAATACATATGAAAAAGTTATTGTCACTAGGACTATCATTTGTTTTTGCATTGGCTGCGACAGTGGCTTTTGCCCAGCCCGAAATCAAATTCCAGAAAACCAGACACGAATTTGGTACTATTAAAGAAGAAGGCGGTCCCGCTCAGGTTACATTTACGTTCAAAAACGTAGGTAATCAACCACTCAAACTCACCAAAGTTCAGGCTTCATGTGGTTGTACTACACCATCTTGGACCAAAGACGTTATCCAACCAGGTAAAACTGGGGTAGTAAAAGCTTCTTACAACCCGATGAACCGCCCAGGAAAGTTTTCTAAAACGGTCACTGTTACCAGCAACAGCAAACAACCCATGGCGGTATTGCAAATTTCGGGAAATGTAACCCCACGCAAAAAAGGTCCAAAAGACTGGTATCCTATGGCGGTGGGTAATCTTCGCTTCAAAACCAACTCGGTATGGTTTGGGGACATGATGCACGATAGTAAAAAAAATGTAAAAACTACCATACTATACAATGAGGGAAATGCTCCAATCACTTTGAATTTGGCCGCTACCAAATTGCCCAAGTATGCTACTGTAAAAGCCGATAAAATGGTGGTACAACCCAAGCAAACTGCTACACTTACCTTTACTTATGATGCTAGCGCAAGAAATGATTGGGACTATGTGTATAACAGCTTTATGTTGGTGACCGACGACAAAAAAGATCCTAAGAAAAGAATGAGTCTAGGAGGATACATCAAGGAAAACTTCAAACCAAAAGATAGAATGAACCCTCCGGTAGCCAAGTTTGATAAAATCACCCACGACTTTGGCAGTGTAAAGCAGCAATCAAGGGTTTCTACTACCTTCAAAATCACCAATACTGGAAAAAGTCTGTTGCATATCCGTAAATCAAAGGCTTCTTGTGGCTGTACAGCTACTCGTCCAAAGAAAATGCAACTCAATCCTGGTGAATCTACTACCATTGACGTTACTTATTCTAGTGGAACTTCCAAAGGGAGTATCAATAAAAGTGTGACTGTAATCACCAATGATACTAAAAAGCCTAAGACAATATTGAGTATTAGAGCCAATGTACAGCCAAGCACGGCTACTCCTAAGAAATAAGGTTTCCAAAACCAGATTAAATAAAGAAAGCCTTCTGCTGATGTCAGCAGAAGGCTTTCTTTATTTGATGCGCATATCAATTATAATTTACTCAACAGTGCTTGGGCCTTTTTTTGATAAAACCCATTCTTGACAGCCAGTTTTTGCAATTGCTGCTTGCAAAGCGCTACCTCCTTATTTGCCAAATAAGCCATGGCAAGATACCATTGAGTTTGCTCCTGATAATTGTTCAAAGTTTGAGTTTGTAGCTTTTGAAACTGCTCTACCGCTATTTTGGCTTCTCCCTTGGCCAAATGAGCCATGGCCAGGTAAAACTTTACTCCTTCTTTTTTACTGGCGGGTACCTTCAGGTTTTGTAATTTCTGAATGGCAGTATTGTAGTCTCCACCTTCATAAGCTTCCATTGCTTGTTCCAATGGCTTTTGGGCGGCATTGCCTCGAACAATGGGGGCTACCATATTGGGGTATACCGCAAAATATTCTTTGTACAGTTTCTCAGGAGCAACCGTTTGGTTATTGAGTAGCATGATCGTGGGTACGAGCAGGGCTAAAACAACTGCGGCAATTCCGATCATTTTTCGGGAAAACAGGGGGCGCACCTTGCCCTCAGATTTTACCGTTTTTTTTTGTGTTGATTCTGCAAACAAATCAGCTGGCAATGCCTCCGCCTCGGCTACTGCCTTCAACTCATTTTTGAGTTCATTGCGGCCAAACACTTGCATAGAAAGCATAAAGTCCTGTATCTCAGCAAATTGTTTTGCCAATTCAGTATCTTTTGCCAAACGTAGTTCAAATTCCGCCTTTTCTTTGGCAGTCAAATTTCCCTCTAAATATTTTTCTATCAATATTTGATTTACATTATCCATGGTATGTCATTCATCTTAAATCTTCTTTCAAACCTTTTTTTTCTAAGTTTGCCCTCAACCTTTTCATGCAGCGGTTTTTTTGCACCTTGACTACATTTTCAGATTTATAATCCAACCGCTCTACAATCTTTTTTATCGATAAACGATCGTAATAATAAAGTTTCAAAATGGTTTGGCAAGGTTCTCCCAGTGATTCTATTGCCCCCAAAATATTCGTCTGCTGCTCAGTCAATGCTATTTTTTCATACACCAACAAAGCCTCATCTATTACTTCCTTCACATTGTCTAAGTCCGCTGTTTTATTACTTTTTTTCTTGGCCGAACTCAATAAAATATTCTTTCCGATGGCAAACAAATACGTCTTGATCGAGCAACTTAAATGATTTACCTTGCCCTTCATTACGTTTTCGTAAAAGGCGATGGTAGTATCCTGGTAAGCATCTTCAGCTTCTTGTTGAGTACAGTGAAAGCTTTTGAGTGCCCATTTAATAAAGTCTACCCGATATTGCTTGTATAACTTCACCAGTGCATCGCGTTTCCCTCCTCTTATATCTGCTATAATTTTGTCTTGCATGATGTATACATCTATATAATTTGTAAAAGATAGGTTAGCTTTAGGTGATATCGAGTCATTAATTTTTTTTCCATTTGGGTATACTTAAAGCGCTATATGCATTTTCAGCTGGTATTTAGATGGTTTTTATCTGAAACATTACATGATTATCCCTTCACAGATCATTCATTATCAATAAATGAATGTGGTGTGTAGCATTATTGCTATCAAAATCAATGCAATATTACACAAGTACTTTACCGTTCACAAAATTTATTGGTAGTCAATGTTAACCTTTCTTGTACTCTGTTTATGAAGTAAATGAAAGCTTTCACTTTTTTGATTCACAAACATTGACCTAATCGAAATTATGCGTCACCCGAAATATATTTTCATCATCACCCTCGTTTTTTCAGTGGGATTATTAATCAGCACCCCATCGCAGGCCCAGTTTGGTAACCTAAAGAAAGGGCTC
>CALDJV010000769.1 GCA_937899305.1 uncultured Cytophagaceae bacterium | reverse complement strand
ATCTTCATGTCTATTTTTGCTATTTAGTTGGGAGTTTGTAGTCAGGAGTTCGTAGTTTACAATATTAATTTTAACTCCCAAATTGACAATCTGTTTAGGTATCACTTACTCGCTTTTCCATACATATGGCTTCAATAAGTGACTATCATAAAATAGCTAAAGCTGCGTGTTATCACGCTTGCCGCTGTCGGAGGCTAACAACTACGAACTCCCAACTATAAGCTAATCAGTTTTAAATTTGGAGATATTCTGTGAAAGTGCAAAAAATATTATTGATACAAACGGCTTTTATTGGAGATGTAATTTTGGGAACGGCCGCCATTGAAAAAATTCACCAGGATCATCCTGAAGCCAAAATTGATTTTTTAGTACGCAAAGGCAATGAAGGGTTGCTCGAGGGACATCCCCTACTCCACGAAGTATTGGTCTGGGACAAGCAACAGCAGAAAAAGAAAAACCTCCTCCGCATGATTCGTCAAATTCGCCGAAATCGTTATGATGTAGTAGTGAATATGCAACGTTTTTTTGCTACGGGTTTGATGACTGCCTTCTCGAGGGCTCCTCAACGCATTGGATTCAAAAAAAACCCACTCGCTTTTTTATTCTCCAAAAAAGTGGCCTACCAATACGGAGATGATGTTCACGAAGTAGACCGTATCTCCAAGTTGATTGGGCATTTTACCAATTACCAACGCAACCGCCCCCAGTTGTACCCCAATCAGGCTCAGTTTGCCAAGGTGGCCCCTTACCAACAAGACACGCCTTATTTGTGCATGGCTCCCACTTCAGTATGGTTTACCAAGCAATTTTTACAAGAAAGGTGGGTAGAATTACTGCAAGCCATTGCCCAAAAGTTTGAAGAACCTCCTCAAGTGTATCTTTTGGGGGCACCTAGCGACCAACAAGCTTGTGACCAGATGATGGCACAGTCACAATACCCAAAAATCAAGAATTTGGCGGGCACGCTTTCTTTGTTGGAATCGGCCGCCTTGATGAAGGATGCCCAGATGAACTACGTCAACGATTCGGCGCCCATGCATTTGGCCTCGGCCATGAACGCCCCGATATGTACCATTTATTGTTCTACCGTCCCTTCGTTTGGCTATGGGCCATTGTCCGAAAACTCCACCATTGTACAAGTCGACAATTTGGATTGCCGCCCTTGTGGTTTGCACGGGCACAAGGCTTGCCCCGAGGGTCATTTTAATTGTGCCCAGAAAATTGAACTGAAGGCGCTTTTGGCCGTTTTAGATTAGGTTTGCTACCCATTGGCCATTTTTCGGCGATGGCGTCGCAAGGCATGCATACAGCAAATGATGACTTCGGGCATGTCAAAGATTTCCTCAGCTCGGGGCGAAACCTCCAAGCGATAAGTCATGTTCATTTTTTCTACCCGTAACTTAAAATCTAGCGATAGGATGTGCAAGTCCAGTTCTTTGCTCATCAAATCAAACGTTTGAGATAAAAACCACCTTTTCTTGAAAACAAGGCGCCTCGTATCGCCCGCTAAGTCTTGGATATGAATGGTGGCGTTCATCTGCCAGTCAAATTTAATTTCGGCAATTTGTTCTCCATTTTTGAATACCTCATGGGTTTTTGAGAAGGCCCAGGTTCTTATAATTTCGATGCGTTGCCCCTGATAATAAGCCTCCGAGGAACTAGACATGAAACTACCTGCTTTGAAAACAAAAATTTCCTGATCGCCTTGTACCAGCGAATAATCACCTTTGATAGAAGTTCGTTTTATTTCATACATACGCGTTGGGTAAGTGTTCTATGAATTAGTACGCAAATCAGGTAATTTCTTACAGTTTTGGGGTGCTTAAACGCTCCAACATCAGTGAATATCGATTTGATGCTCGTCAAACCATTGTTTTATTTCCTTGTACAAGTCTGTTTTCTCAAAAGACGCCATTCGAAAAGACATGCGTACTCCCATGACCAAAACTTTTTCTTTGAGGTCTTTATGATTCCATTTTTTATTGAAATATTCGGCAAACGCTCTGAGCAAATCATGGCCACTGGTCAGCTGCAACAATTCAGGTTTTTCTTCTTCCAGTTTAAGTACTTTTTTCTCGAGCGCTGCTGCGTCAAACCCGGTTACTCCAGTTTTATTTTTTGTTTTTGAAATCACTCGTAAAATATGTTTGGTCAAATCCAACGCTTTGCGGTCAAAGTCGAGTAAATCTAAAAAACCAGCCTCAAAACTTAGTTTGAGCTTTTCCCGCTCATTCAGCCATTTCAAGTATCCTAGGTAACGGATCGTATGCAACATATCGTCCCTCAAAGCCTGATGTTGACTTTTGCTCAACGCTGTATACTCTGCTACAAAAGCCGAAAACACTTCTTCATCGGCCAACAAAACCATTTCTATGTCATGGTAATCGGTCAAGAACATGTTAGGCTTATCATACCCTTGCTCACTCAACTTGATAAAGTCGGCATCTCTCACCCCAATAATCAATTCACTCTTATCGAGCAATGTTGCTACACCTTCCTCCAGTTTAAATTTACCCCCCGGAATGCGCTCTACATTTAGATGGTCTGCCGCAAAAAGCTTTCGGAAAAGTCTTACATCACTTTCCCCTTCTACTAAAATGAATACCTGGCCTCTACGATTTGGATGAGGAACTTCTAGTAGCAACTCGCCTATTTTTTCCTCAAAAGTAATGTCTTGTTGCTTCATCAATCGTCGTTTTTTTCGAGGGTGTGTACCAAATCCCAACGACCATTGATAATAGAAGGCGAATGGGTCGCCATCATTACTTGAAAACCCTGTAACTCAATGATTTTGAGCAAATCATTGACAAACTCTTTTTGCCACGCCACATGCAGCGAAATCTCTGGTTCATCAATCAATACAATATTATTGGGCGCAGTATTAAAGATAAGTTCGTACAACAAAACCACCTCGTGTTGTTCTCCTGAAGAAAGCTCATTCAGTTCTAGTATTTGCCCATTGATGGTTTTAAAATAAAACCCTTTGTTACTGTCAATATGAATCGTCTTATAAGTAAAGCGTCGCTCATTTAAGATACTTGTAAAGAGTTC
>CALDJV010000768.1 GCA_937899305.1 uncultured Cytophagaceae bacterium | reverse complement strand
TATTGGAGCTATTAACAGTTTTATAAAATAGAAGGGGGCGAACATGTTGATATAAGTATTATTTATTAAAATGAGAAGCATTCACCAAAGTAGTTAGCAACAAACACCTCTAACACAAAACTTTATATTGAACCAACCCAAAACCCATTCACAAAAATCTGACAATGATAAATTGATGAGATCTGGTTTTTACAGAGAAACGCTTAAATTTGTAGCTTTAAAACAGATTTAAAATATGCGCTTTCATCAATATATTTCTCTTTTCATTGTCTTGTCGTTGGCAATAGTACTGGTTTCTTGTGGATCTGGTTCTTCTCTGGAAAATTCATCCAAAAACCGTTATGGAGTCGTATCGGGCCAAGTCAATTACCGTTTAGATGGCATGCAACAAGGTACCGAAACGCTTTATTTTGATCAATGGGGAGCTCGGGAGGCTCGTTATACCAACGCCACCCTGAGGTTAGGTAAAGGGGTAGAACGAAAAGTAAGCCGACTCATTCTCACTAATAAAGAATGGGTGTATACGATCGACTTTCTGGAAAAAACCGGAATCAAGACTCGTAATCCAGCTTATGACAAAAAACAGGCAGCAACAAATTTGAACGTGCGCGACCTCAGCCGAATCAATGCTCAGAAATTGTATAAATTGGGAGGTAAAAAAATTGGTACGGAACAAGTAGCCGATTTGCCTTGCGAGGTATGGGAAGTAAAAAGACTCGCGGCCAAGTTTTGGATTTGGAAACAGCTGGTACTCAAGCGTCAGCCCAAGATAGCCACCGAGCGTACCATTATCAGAGAGGCCATAATAGTAAGCACCGGCAATACCATTCCAGATGATAAATTTGCCATCCCCAAGGACATCAAGATCAAGGATTTGAGCAAGGAAAGTTTGATGAATTAATAGAAATTGTTCTATTGTTACATTGTTCCGCCTTCGGCTGATTGTTAAATGGTTGCGCGAAGCGATGCAAAACTATAGATAACTAAAAAACTATGGACTGTCGACCGTGGACTATGGACTAAAAACTAATGGCTGCGCAAAGCACCCACTTTACGTTTTTCATTTTTCACTTAGATTAATGGACCGTGGACTAGAGTAAAAACGCCCTTGGCTAAGCTGAGTAAAAAAGAAGCGCTGAAACACTTGTAGCGGTTCACCATCCCGTATTCATCCCCCAACTCAATCCACAATGGTAATATATCGGACCATTTTGATACTGAAATCTCTAAAAAAGTGTTATTTCAGGAACAAATGATATGAAAAAACAGTATTTTTATTAACTTCAATTTGTTAATTGATGTAATATTCCGGTTATCATTGACCAATACAATATAAACATGAAACCTTGTTAATCAAGTGGATAGGTTCCCTACCCTCATTGATTAAAAAATTATTTCTAAATACTAAAATTCTTTATTGTAGTGAGCGAAAGAATCAACAATTCTAATTTCCAAATTCGCCTGCCTCTGTTTTTGGGCCTTGCCCTGGCAGGAGGAATGCTAATTGGAGCAAAAATGTTTGGTAGTGGAACTGCCAACGTAAAAGGAATCAACGAAGGATACCTCAAATTCAAAGAAATTCTTGTCAATATCGACAACCGATACGTAGACACCGTCAATACTGAAGCATTGGTAGATTATTCTATCGAAAAAATGCTTGAAAAACTCGACCCCCACTCTTCTTACATCCCCAAAAAACGAGTAAAACAAGCCAATCAACAATTGAACGGCAGTTATGATGGCATTGGAATCGAATTCAACATTTTTAAAGATACCATCTATGTAGTGGCTCCGCTTTCGGGTGGCCCTTCCGAGAAAGTTGGTTTACAGTCTGGTGACAAAATCATCAAAGTAGACGGAAAAACAGTGGCTGGAATCAAAATCAATAACCTGGGCGTACGCAAAAGACTGCTCGGTAAGAAAGGTTCTAAAGTAAAGGTAAGTGTAAAAAGAAGTGGAGAGAAAGAGCTGCTTGACTTTACCATTACCCGAGATAAGATCCCCCAAAACTCGGTAGATGTCAGTTTTATGGTAGACGAGCACACTGGATTTATCAAGGTAAGCCGCTTTGCTCGACGCACCTACATCGAATTTAGAGATGCCCTACAAAGTTTAACCAACCAGGGAATGAAACGACTCATTTTGGATTTGCGTGACAACCCCGGTGGGTATATGGACCGCGCCATCAAAATGGCGGATGAGTTTTTGGCAGGCAACCCCAAAATTGTGTATACCGATGGCAAAGGGTCTCGTTATGACTCTGAAGCCAGAGCCCGTTTTACTGGATTGTTCGAAAAAGGACCGCTCATTGTACTCATCAACGAAGGAAGCGCTTCAGCTTCTGAAATTGTTTCGGGTGCCTTGCAAGACAACGACCGGGCTTTGATCGTGGGTCGTCGTTCGTTTGGTAAAGGGTTGGTACAATTACCCATTGATTTGCGTGATGGTTCGGAGCTTCGTTTGACGATTTCCCGTTATTACACTCCTAGCGGAAGATCTATTCAAAAACCTTACGGCAAAGACCCCAAAGACTACCGCTCTGATATTTTACGTCGCTTCAAAAGCGGGGAAATGTTCAGTGCCGATAGCATCAAGTTCAACGACTCTTTGAAATACAAAACGGTACGTAAGAAACGTACTGTATACGGTGGTGGAGGTATTATGCCTGATTATTTCATCCCGATTGATACGACCCTCAATAGTAGTTACTACCGAAAACTCTCTAACAAAAATATTTTCCAGGAGTATTCATTCAAGTACTACAAGGCCAATCAGAAACGCCTGAAGGCGCAAAAATTATCCAACTACATCAAAAACTTCCAGGTGAGCAACGCCATGCTGCAAGATTTGATTGCAATGGGTAAAAAAGAAGGGGTGAAATACAAGGAAGCCGATTTCAAGCGTTCCGAGAAAATGATGAAAACGTTGATCAAGGCGCTGATTGCTCGTCGGGTATGGCAAGAAAAAGGCTTCTTCCCGGTTTGGTACAGCATCGATCGCACTTACCTCAAAGCCCTGGAGCTTTTTGACAAGGCCGCTGAATTACAAA
>CALDJV010000767.1 GCA_937899305.1 uncultured Cytophagaceae bacterium | reverse complement strand
ATTTATTGAAGAAAAACTCAATAAATTGGGCATTTACACTTTTGAACAAATCAGTCAGTTTGACGATCAATTGGTAGAACAAGTAACGATTGCCATTGCGTTTTTTCCAGGTAGAATTCAAAGAGATGACTGGGTAGGGCAAGCCAAAAAGCTGCACCAGGCAAAGTTAGAAAAAGCTTGAAAAACATTAAAAAGGGCAGTCTCAACCTGCCCTTTTGTTTTTTTCTATTTTACATATCTATTTGGGAAAAGTAAGCTCATTGGGCGTGTAAAATCGAATGTAGTCAAAGCTGGCCTTCACATCAGGTTTGCCATCTTTGTACACGGTGGTGTTCAGTTTTTTGCGCCCAAATACGTAACGACGCTTCATCTTGCCATTGAAGTCGGTGTAAGCAATAAACCCTACCTGAAGTACTCCATCCATATGAGGGTTGGTTACAGTTCTTACCGTGATCCATTTTCCTTCTTTTTTATAAGCCATTTGAAAGGTGGTTCCTACTCGAGAAATCCCTAACTCCACCCAACCCGATTGGGCAGGATCAATTTTTAGTTTGCTTTTTCCATTGATGGTTACTTTAGTTTCAAACTGGGGCGCCTTTTTTCCTTTGGCGTATCCAGTAGACATAAACAGCCAATTTTCGTGTCCTTTGGCGGTTTTTTTAACCTCCTGAGGCCTGGGAGCTCGAATCATGAGCCCAGCCAGCGAAAAGTATTGGACTGGGCTTACTGTATTGTAGCCTTCCACCTTGACACGGGTAACTACTGTAAAATCTCCTTTGGGCAATTCTTTGAAATAATAAGGGCCTGCGTGTACCTCTCCATACCAAAAACCTATTTGGGGCTCCAGATAAAAACTCCCTGGTTTGGTAGCATTGACATCTACTTGTTTTACAAAATTGGGCCATCCTTCACTTTCGTGAAAACTTTTCCAATGGGTGAGCGAATTTTGATCAAATTCATCATTCAAACTATTCAACGATTGAGCAGATATCAAAGTCGTATGCATCATGAGCAGGGTAAAAATTAAAAGTTTCATAATAAATAATTAGAGATAAATGATCAATGGTTGGGTAAGTGATTGCTTACACCATTGATTTGACAATAACAAAGTTATGAGATGTACAGATGAGTCTACTTGATGTATGTTAAGTTCGCCAATATGATTAGAACCGGGTAAGTAACCTTGGAGAGTGGCCTGGCTATTTGATTAAATGGACTTAGATATTTTTTAGCAATGAAAATCACTGATCGTGTAACCGTTGGTTTCGTTCCATTGTGCCCTAGGTAAGTTATAAATAGACTTACTAAAATTTTTCACAATTTTTTTTATAAAAAAACAACCAGAAACGATAAGGTAGAAATGTCGTTTTTACGAATCATTAACATGTTGTGGATAAATGAAAAACGTAAAGTTAAAAGCATTGATAATCAGTGGGTTAATTTGTATTCTGATCTTGATGATGATCCATATCCATCCTGTAAAAAAATCGTAATCAGTATTTTACC
Organism: uncultured Cytophagaceae bacterium; assembly: GCA_937899305.1. Taxonomy (GTDB): domain Bacteria; phylum Bacteroidota; class Bacteroidia; order Cytophagales; family Microscillaceae; genus Microscilla. Next base: position 4,424 of record CALDJV010000767.1, on the reverse strand, counting down.
CAAAACATTTTTTCTCAAAATGAGTTGGCATTTTTTTTTCATTTCCCGAAATCCAACCTTAGTCAACACCCCGTAAGTAGCACAGATTTTAATCAAATCCGGAACAGATTAAAGCCAACTTAAAAATTTACCCTAAGTTCAAATTATAAAATTTAGTACTCATGAAAATCAAATTCGTTATTGCTCTGTTGGCCGTATGTGCCTTTTCTTTCCAAGTAAAAGCCCAAAAAGACATTGTAGATTTGGCGGTAGGAAATAAAAATTTGTCCACTCTAGTAGCTGCAGTGAAAGCGGCTGGTTTGGTAAATACCTTGAAAAGCGATGGCCCTTTTACTGTATTTGCTCCTACCAACCAAGCCTTTGCTGCTTTGCCAAAAGGAACCGTAGAAAACTTGTTGAAGCCTGAGAACAAAAAAGCCTTGATCAAAGTATTGACCTACCACGTGGTAGCTGCCAAAGCAATGGCAGGTGACCTGAAAAATGGAAAGCAAATGGTGGGCTCGGTAGAAGGAGAAAAAATTACCGTAGAGAAGAGAAACGGAAAGGTAATGGTGAACGGTGCCGAAGTAGTAATTGCCGACGTAAAAGCTAAAAACGGAGTCGTTCACGTCATCAACAAAGTTATCTTGCCACCATCAATGAGCAAGAGCAAGTAGTTTTTAGGAACTTATTTAGATGTGTTAGTTTAGTTTAAGACAGAAATACGCGACGGATTCAATTTCCGTCTGCGTATTTTTTCAATCATAATTTATCGCTGCAATTAGTTGACAAATACTTGAGCATATAACCATGAAAATTTTACTCCAAGAACAACATTGCTCAACAACGCAGCCAAATCAAAGTCTATTTACAGTGTATGGAGGCAACATTTGCTCAATCTCTGAGATGAAAGATTGGTGTATATCTACATAAAGCCTTTTTAAATTCTTCAAAGTGGCCAGTACCATGGGTACTTTTTCAAAATGAAGATGTGATACATTGAGTACCTTGAGGTTCGTAAGTGAAGCCAGTTCTGTTGGCAGTTCCACAATGTCATTGAAACCAATGTCCAATTCCTCTAAATCTTTAAAAGCAAGTACCTCCAAAGGAAACGCATCAAACTGATTACTGGCAAGGTCTAATTTTTTTAAATTGGGAAATTGTTGCGTATCATAATCAAATTCTGAAATCTTGTTGCGTGACAAATCAAGTTCGTCCAATTGGGGAAATACCAGCGAATCCAATCCTTCTGGAAACTCAAGAAGTGCATTGTTAGACAAGTTAAGTTTCTGTAAATGATCTACCCCAGTAAGCTGTATTTCATAGATGCTATTATCAGCTAAGTCCAACTCTTGTAAAGTAGGTAAATCCGCGGTGAACCGGTGCAGGTCATTATCAACCAAATTCAAGATTTTGAGCGCAGCAAATTGTCCTCGAGTACTATAAAACTCATAAATGCGATTTTCTTCCAAATGCAGCTTTTCTAATGCAGGAAAACTTCCGAAAGTAGGCCTTACTTTATGGATTTGATTTCTATAAAGCTTTAAAACTTTGAGTTGAGGATGTTGGCTCACCTCTTCTGGAAAAGTAGTAAATTTATTTTGAGCTAAATTGAGGGTATGCAATTGATTGAGCTGAGTCATCTGAGCAGGTAACTGGGTAAGTTGGTTGTTTTCCAGGTAAAGCGCTTCCAAATGAGGAAACTGAGTAATCTCTTCCGGAAAAACCTGCATTTGATTACCCCACAAACTCAATGTTTTCAACTTCGTTAATTGCACCAAACACTGGGGAAGCCGAGTGAGCCGATTGCCGTGTAAATCTAGTCTGGTTAAGTTGATGAATTCACCCACTTTTTGAGGAACCTCTTCAAGGCCATTGTAAGAATATTGTAATTCGTGCAAATTTTTGAGTTGCAATACCTCTTGTGGGAACGACTCAAAATTATTAGAATGTAAATTAAGAATTTGTAAACCCTGTAAGTGGGTGATTTCAACGGGGAGTTTAGAAAGCTTGTTATGAGCCAAATCCAAGGTTTTCAGATGTTTCCATTGTTTAATTTCGGGAGGTAGCTCGAGCAAATTATACATGCACAAATCAAGGACTTCTAACTTTTGAAGCTGGCCAATTTCAGCGGGCAGTGTTTTTGGCTTGCGCGGATCTAGCGTCAATTTTTTGAGGTTTTTTAACCGAGTAATCACCAAAGGAAACGCATTAAAGTCATTGGTCCTGAAGTTCAATTCCTCCACCGTATCCCAAAGTGCCAATTCAGGAGTCAGAGTCATCTGTTTATTGTTAGAGAGATCAAGTACCTTGAGCTTCTTAAATGTCATCGGCTTGTTTGGAAACCTGAGCAAACCCCGATTGAAGGATAAATTTAAATGGGTAAGATGCTCGAGTGCAGTGAGTTCGTCAGGTAGTTCGGTCAATGCGTGGTTTCCTTTTAAATTAAGTTTTTCCAAATGCACAAATCGCTTGATTTCGGGAGGAATGGAAGTCAACTTCTGACCAGATAAATCCAACTCGGTCAGTGAGGCAATATGCACACTTTCTAAATGATGAATGGCACATTGTAAAGGATATTGGAGGAGCAATTGACTCACTTCTTGATTGTATTGCCCATGTAGCCCAGCACATAAATAAAAAGCCAATGCAATGTTCTTGTCTTCTTCGCTTTGAAGCAAAGTAATGATTTTATGGTTATGGTCTGACATGGGTAGTGTACATTACAAATGGTTAATCTTTGAAATACCGCCAACTAAATGTAGCCAGTACCGCTCCTACAATGGGCGCTACCACATAAATCCACAAACTTTTGAGATTCCAGGCAACCACCGCTGGGCCAATAGAGCGGGCTGGATTCATAGAGGCCCCCGTGATTGGTCCGGCAAACAGCGCTTCTAATAAAACAACTCCTCCTACGGCAATAGCAGTGTACTGACTCACTTCTGGGGGACTTTGGCTCACCATCAAGATGACCAACATCAAAAAATAAGTCAGGATAATTTCCAGCACAAAAGATTGCATATCACTGCCCGCGGGTAATGTCTCTCCTAAAGTAATGGTATCCGGAAAGAGTAATTTCAATACTCCTGAAGCCAACAGTGCGCCCGCTGTTTGAGCAACAATGTAGGGCAATAAATCTTTCTTAGGGAAAATAGGCGTAAGGGCAAATGCAATACTCACTGCTGGATTGATATGCGCCCCCGAAAGCCGACCAAGTGCGAAAATCAAAGCCATGACTACCAACCCAAAAGTAATGGCAATCCCCAAGTGCGTAACGACGCCTTGGGTTTGCTGATTGATGATCACTGCGCCAGTACCACAAAATACCAAAGTAAAAGTGCCAAGGGTTTCGGCTACATACTTTTTCATAAATCGGGATCGTCGTTATTAGGGTTGTTTTTGAGCCTTAGTTCATAAATTTCTTTTTCCAACTCCAATGCTTGGTTTACATCATTCAAGCCTTCTCGTGCTTCATAGTATTCAGGTGCTATTTTAAGGGCTTCTACAAAGGCTTTTTTGGCGGCATACAACTTACCTTCCGCCCGATAGATCAAACCCAAGTTGAGGTAAGCTTCATCGGGGTCTCCTTCTAGTTCGGTAGCCAAATCATGCAACTCTTTAGCGGTTTCAAATTCTCCCGCCTTGGCCAAGCAAGCACCCTTCATAATGTAGCCTAGCGTATGCCCTGGTTCCAGATCAATGATTTTTTGATAATAATCGGCTGCCTCTATATAAAAACCTTGCGCATCAAACAAATCCCCTTTTACTTGGTAAAAGTGTTTACGAATGGCCAAATCGAGGCGCTCTGGGCGAGGGAGTTCAATAGGAAATTCATCCAAAATTTGTTGAGCATCTATGAAACGATACAATCCAATTAAAATATTGGCCTTCAATAATTTAGCTGGTTCAGACTCAGGTTCAAGTTCCTCAAAGTATTCAATGCATAACAATGCTTGACAATTTTCTCGAGCGCCAAAATGTTCCAGCGCTTTGTCGTACCAATCCATTCCGTGTTCATCCATAAAGAACTTGATATATAGTGAAATAACTTTTCCGAAATGTCCTTAAAACACTTCGGTGATTTTGGTTCGGCATATTATTTAAAAAACTATTAAATTCCTACCTTTAAAAAAAATGAACTCATCTCACCTTGTTAGAAGTCAATGAAAAATTGAGCTTATTGACTGATTAAAAGTGGAGGTAAGTTATATAGTTAAAACAAATTGTTGACTGACCTTTCGCAGTGATTTTCTTTGGAAAATTCATGAGAAATACAGTTATGAATGCGTCAGCTGGATTCGGCATTTAGTCTGTCAGCGTTAAGAACTTGAGTAATGGAGCCGTTAAAAATGATCACTGACATCCGTAGGTAGCGCGTTGGCTTTGGGTGAGGATGGAATGTTTGAGCATTTTAGGCGCAATGGATCAAGTTTAGCTAGACA
>CALDJV010000766.1 GCA_937899305.1 uncultured Cytophagaceae bacterium | reverse complement strand
TAAGTGGCACAAGGCGCATAAAATCACGACTCGTGTACCTGCGGGAGCAGTTACTGGCAAGATTACCTTAGAATACAATGGGGTATTATTGGCCACTACTGCCGATGATTTTGAGATTCCTGCTCCGGTAATTACCCGATTTGCACCTGGTAAAGGTGACATTGGAGACGTGGTAGCCATCAAAGGAGAAAACTTCTCTCCTAGAAAAGAAAATATGGTGGTGACGTTTAATGGAGTAGAGGCAGACATTTTGTTTGCAACCCCCAGGTACATTAGAGTAAGGGTGCCAGAAGGTGCGACGACTGGTAAAATTGGGTTGAATGTAGGAGGACAAGAAGTGAAAAGTGCGAATGACTTTTTCATCAATGATCCAGAAGTTTCATTTTTCTATCCACGTCGTGGCGCAATAGGCAGCCAGGTGATTGTGAAAGGACGTAATTTTAACTCCTTGAGTAGCGTGGTGAGAATCAACGGTATTCAAGCTGAGATTATTGAAATTGACAGCCGTCGCATGAAAATCAAAGTACCTCAGGGAGCAAGTACTGGCTTTATTTTGGTAGAAGCCAACGGCAAGTCAGCCAAAAGCCGACGCAAATTTAAAGTAGTAAGGCCTACTGCACCTAAAGCTCCCGCCAACTTGAGTACTTCATTGGTCAATGACCAAGTGACATTAAATTGGGAAGATCGTTCTATGAATGCAGTTCGTTTTGAGATAGAGCGTTCAAATACACCAAACAATGAAGGTGTTGCCAAGGTAGGTGAAGTAAGAGATGGTTCGAATACCTTTGTGGATGCCTCCGCAGACATTACCCAAAAGTATTATTATCGCTTACGTGCTTTCAATGGAGTGGGTGAATCTCCCTACAGTCGTTGGATCGCATATGACCCCGATCGTCATGATATTGCGAGCCAATTGTTAGCCAAGAACATAAAAATTACCCCTAACCCTAACACCGGTAGATTCAACTTAGAGATCAAAGGAGGTAATGCCGCCTATATCGTGGTGAAGGTAGCAGACGTGAAAGGCTTTATTGTGAAGACGGTACGTGTGAACGGTACTGAGGGTGTATATCCAATGGATCTGACAACCTTGAAGTTTGGCACCTATACCTTGTGGATTTCTACAAGAAGTGCCCGTACAAGCGTAAAGTATGTGAAGCAATAAAATATTTGGTAATTGTACACTACAACAGCCGAATCCTATCAGGATTCGGCTGTTTTGCTTTAGAATCAAATGTTATAAAATAACATGTTGTATTCTCTGAAAAATACCAATCCTTCTTTGAATGATTTATTTATGGTGACAGTGACCCAGTTTTTTTAGAACTATTCACCAAAATATTTTTGGCAGGTAATAAATTTAACAACCTTGGTAGTATGACTAAGCGATTAAGCATATTATTATCAATTCTTAACCTGCTGCTGATTCTATACGATCAGTAGCAGGGGTGATACACGTATATCTAATTGTTTAGCAAAGACATTATAAAACACCTCTACATTCCATAGAGGTGTTTTTTTTTGCCTTTGTGGGAAGCGTACCAACAAGGTGCGATGAGGAGGTGTAGTTTATGAAGCCATCAATTTGGTAACGCTTTCAAAATAAGTGTCCGATTTGGTCATATGCATGGATTGTTGGGTCTCAGAGTTCCTTACAGGATAAATTTTGCGCCCATAGCAGGGCTATGGGCAATAAAAATAACGAGGCCCAACGGTTCAGGCAGTAGAGAAAAATAGACAATTATTGCGAACGCGTTACTTAAATCTTTAATATAAATATGGTTAAATATGGAGCAGAAACCATCTCAAACCCTGTTTGATAAAATTTGGGATCACCATGTAGTGCAACAACAGCCCGATTATCCTGCGGTGTTGTACATCGATCGTCACTTTATCCACGAGGTGACCAGTCCTCAGGCGTTTGCCGGAATGCGACAACGCAACATTGGGGTGTTTAGACCCAAGCAAACGATTGCTACTGCAGATCATAATGTACCTACGGTAGATCAACATTTACCTATCAAAGAAGCGTTGTCACGCAAACAAGTAGAAACGCTGGAAAAAAACTGTGCTGAATTTGGGGTAGAACTATATGGCTTGGGACACGAAAAACAAGGCATTGTCCATGTCATTGGACCAGAGCTAGGCATTACCCAACCAGGCCAAACCATTGTGTGTGGCGATAGTCATACCTCTACCCACGGTGCTTTTGGAGCAGTGGCTTTTGGCATTGGTACCAGTCAGGTAGAACAAGTGCTGTCTACCCAAACCTTGTTACAGTACAAGCCCAAAACAATGCTAATCAGGGTAGATGGCAACCTCAAAAAAGGGGTGACTGCCAAGGATGTAATTTTATACATTATATCTAAGCTAGGAACCGATGGAGGTACCGGGCATTTTGTAGAATATGCGGGGAGTGCCATCCGGGGAATGTCTATGGAAGGTCGGATGACCGTGTGCAACATGAGTATCGAGATGGGCGCTCGGGGAGGCATGATTGCTCCCGACGAAACCACTTTTGATTATCTCAAAGGTCGACAATTTGCTCCTCAGGGAACAGCTTGGGACAAAGCTCAAACACATTGGCAAACCTTGTATTCTGATGAAGATGCCCAGTTTGATGTGGTGCATGAGTTTGACGCCGCAGAAATAGAGCCCATGATTACTTATGGAACTAATCCGGGCATGGGGATGGGCATTACCCAACAAGTACCTGCTTTGGCTCAATTAACTGCGCAGGAATCTCCTTCTTTTCAAAAATCATTGACCTACATGGATTTGAATGCCGGGCAGTCGCTTTTGGGCAAAAAGATAGACTATGTGTTCATTGGGAGTTGTACCAATGCCCGCATTGAGGACCTACGGCAAGTGGCCGATTTTGTAAAAGGTAAACAAAAAGCTTCGGAGGTAGAAGTATGGATTGTACCTGGATCTCAGGCAGTATTGCGTCAAGCCCAAGCCGAAAAACTGGACGCCATTTTTACCCAAGCTGGTTTTCGTTTGCGAGAGCCAGGTTGTTCGGCTTGCTTGGGAATGAACGAAGACAAAGTACCTGCTGGAAAGTATTGTGTATCTACTTCTAACCGAAATTTTGAAGGACGCCAGGGACCAGGAGCCCGTACGTTTTTGGCCAGTCCATTGACTGCGGCGGCGGCAGCAATCAGCGGAAAGGTAGTAGATGTAAGAGAATATTTATAAACGCCTGCAAACCCTTATTGTATTATGACCAATACATCATTTGGATTACTCGAAACAACGGGAGTACCTTTTCCCACCGAAAATATTGACACCGACCAAATCATACCCGCTCGTTTTCTCAAAGCGATTAGCCGAGAGGGCTTTGGTGAAAACCTGTTTTATGACTGGCGTTACGATCAAGCTGGTAACCCCAAGCCCGATTTCATTCTGAACACACTGCCCAACCAAGGAGAAGTATTGGTAGCGGGGAAAAACTTTGGCTGTGGTTCAAGTCGTGAACACGCTGCTTGGGCTTTGAAAGATTATGGTTTCAAGGTGGTGATTTCCAGCTTTTTTGCGGATATCTTCAAGGGAAATGCCTTGAATAATGGGGTGTTACCAGTACAGGTTTCTGACCAGTTTTTGACCAAATGCTTTGAGTTCATTGACCAGGATCAGATCACTTCTTTTAAGGTCGATTTAGCAGCTGAAACCGTAACTGTAACGAATACCGCAACTCAGGAATCATTGACTGAATCTTTTGAGATCAATCCCTATAAAAAAATGTGTTTACAGCAAGGCTACAACGACCTGGACTATCTGTTGAGCTTGCATGCCGAAGTAGAAACCTTTGAACAAACCCACTTAACTTTTTAGACCTATGAGTCAGAAAAAGATTGTAGTAATTGCCGGAGATGGCATTGGGCCAGAAGTAACCCATTGTGCCCAGGAGGTTTTAAAATTGATTGGCACCCAATATGGCCATCAGTTTCAGTTTGACCATGCCTTGATGGGGCATGCAGCCATTGAGGCTACGGGAGACCCCTTGCCGTCCGAAACACTTGAAAAATGTAGCCAAACCGATGCTATTTTACTAGGTGCAGTGGGACATCCCATGTACGACAACAACCCAGGGGCCAAGGTGCGTCCCGAACAAGGGTTGCTGAAGTTGCGCAAGTCCCTAGAGCTATTTGCCAATATTCGCCCTATCAAGTTGTTTGATGATTTGTTGGATAGCTCTAGTCTCAAGCCAGAAATATTACAAGGAGTAGATATTTTATTCTTCCGAGAGTTGACCAGCGGCATTTATTTTGGTGCTCCCCGCGAGCGTTCGTCCAACGGTGAAGAAGCCATTGATACTTTGAGGTATACTAAAGACGAAGTGCGACGAATTGCCCACAAAGCTTTCAAAGCAGCCATGACGCGTCGTAAGATGGTGTGCTCAGTAGACAAAGCCAATGTGTTGGAATCTTCGAGATTATGGCGAGAAACAGTGAATGAGGTAGCCGAAACATACCCTGAAGTAACACTGAGCCATATGTTTGTAGACAACGCATCTATGCAACTCATTCGTGATCCTCGTCAGTTTGATGTGGTGTTAACGGGGAACATGTTTGGTGATATCCTCACTGATGAAGCTTCTCAGATTGCGGGTTCCATGGGCATGTTGGCTTCGGCCTCTACAGGTACAAAAACCAGCGTTTATGAACCTATTCATGGGTCGGCTCCTGACATTGCAGGTAAAGGCATCGCCAACCCCTTGGCAGCTATTTTATCGGTTGCCTTGATGTTGGATTTGTCTTTTGGTTTAGAAGCAGAAGCCCGACAAATAGAACAAGCCATAGATGAGGTATTGCGTAAGGGGTATCGAACTGCTGACATTGCCGAAGAAGGGCTACCAGAAGCTAAATTGTTAAACACGTTGCAAATGAGCGAGCAGGTGCAACAAGTCCTAAAGGCTCAAATGGCTTTGAATAGCTAATCCTACGCAGTAGTCTAATTTGTTTTAATTTTTATTGTCAAATGCTTTTAGATGGCGTGGGGTATCACAAACCATACAGCCATTCAGCAATTGAACCATACCAAAAAAATCATGTCTAAATCAAATAGAGTTTATATATTCGATACTACCCTAAGAGATGGCGAGCAAGTGCCTGGTTGTCAGTTAAAAACCGACGAAAAAATCAAAGTAGCCAAAGCGCTGGAGCTGCTTGGGGTAGACATCATCGAGGCGGGATTTCCGATTTCAAGTCCAGGTGATTTCCAATCGGTCATTGAGATTTCTAAAGCTGTAACCAATCCCGTGATTTGTGCATTGAGCCGAGCCAATAAAAAAGACATTGAAGTGGCCGCCGAATCACTGAAGTTTGCCAAGCGCAAAAGAATTCATACGGGCATTGGCGCTTCCGATTACCACATTAAACACAAGTTTCGGAGTACTCGAGAAGATATTTTGCAACGAGGAGTAGAAGCGGTCAAATTTGCTCGAAACTTTGTAGACGATGTAGAGTTTTACGCTGAAGATGCGGGAAGGGCCGACCTCGAGTTTTTAGCACGTTTGTTAGAAGGTGCCATTGCTGCGGGAGCTACTGTAGTCAATATTCCAGATACGACCGGGTATTGTTTGCCCGAAGAGTATGGAGCCAAAATCAAATATTTGGTAGACAATGTGCCCAACATCGATCAAGCCATTATTTCGGTACATTGCCACAACGATTTGGGAATGGCCACGGCCAATTCTATTTCGGGAATCATTCAAGGGGCTCGCCAGATCGAATGTACCATCAATGGAGTAGGCGAACGGGCTGGAAATACTTCTTTGGAAGAGGTGGTGATGATTATGAAAACCCACCACGATTTGGCTTTGGAGACCAACATTCAAACCCAACAGCTCAATGCAACCAGTGGGTTGGTATCTCGCTTGATGCGCATGCCAGTACAGCCCAACAAAGCCATTGTAGG
>CALDJV010000765.1 GCA_937899305.1 uncultured Cytophagaceae bacterium | reverse complement strand
TTGGTCAAAGAGTTTTCAATTCCAAAGGGGCTAAGAAAAACTGTAGAGTAATGAACAAATTCATAATAATCATTCAGGTCGAGAATGGTCTCCCCGGCCTGATTGGTTGCATCGATGTCCATTCCTAATTCTTGAACGCACAGTTTTGCCATACTTTTGGCTTTTTGAGGGTCAAAAGGGCGGTATCGAATGAGATGCAATGGTAAATTACCCGCTAGATCGGCTATTACTGGACAACCATATCGGGCCAAAGCCTGGGTAGTTTCTATGTAATTTCCCTTGGCTGCTTTATGCAGCGCGTTTTGCCCTCTTGAATCTACTTGAGTAATGTCAGCGCCCGATTTTACCAGTATTTCTACCGCCTCGGCACTCTTTGCATTAAAAAACACACTGAAATCTATATGTCCATCAGGGTTGGCTCCTTTTTCCAACAACAACCGCATAATGCTCAGATTGTCTCGGCTTACTGCATCCAATAACAAATTGCCCAACTTATGGGGGCTTCTTTGACCATAGCCCTCATTCAAGGCTTGAATCACCCAATCGTTATAGCCCTGTTGTACAAATGCTTTCAGAACGAATGGATCTTTGATATTGGCGCCTGACTTGATCAAAAACCGAACAATGTCATCTCTTTGTGAGCCGACAGCCGCGGCAACTGGCGTCAATCGGCCTGCATCAAAAACTTGAATATTCGCACCATTTTTCACCAAAATCTTTACCAACGACATTTTGGCATCTGGGTTATTTTTCAGATGATACACCAAAGGGGTAGTACCAAAATTGGTCCGATGTTCTAAGGGGGCTCCTTCGGCAATCAACCGCTTTACAACGACCTCATGATTGTCTAGTTCGTCGTGATAAGTACCGGTAGGAGGCTCTAGAGCAAGATGCAATACGGATACGTTTTCCGCCTCTCGGCCAAAACCAATGTTGGTGTAGCCATCAATGCCATGTTCAGTGATAAATTCAGCGATCTTAAAACCTCGATTTTTACGCAAAAAATCAATCAAATCATTTTGTGGGCGTTGTAAGCTCTGTTGTATTTTCTGATTGGCTTCTTGCTCCAGCTCCTCTATCCCTTCCATTTTTATATAAACCCCATTTACAAGAAGCTGTATCAAGGCTTCTTTTTGCTCAGGGTTTGCTACTGGGTCCACCTTCGAACCAATCAAATTTAAATCTAACAAATGAGGTAGATTTACCAGAGGAGTAATGTCAGCTACTTGGGTATGTGCCAAACTGAGGCGGGTGAGCTCTGGCAGGTTGGCCAAGGGAGTTACTTCTTGTACTTGAGTACAATGATTGAGTACCAAAACTTTGAGTTTGGGCTTGTTGCCAAGCGGTTGAAGATTTTTGAGTGGATTACCTACCATCCAAATCTCCTCTAAATTTTTGAGTGGAGTCAGGGGAGCCAAACTTTCTATATCGTTGCCTTCCAGTAAAAGTGCCCTCAGGTTACGGCACAACTCCAGACCCGACAAATCTTGAATCCGTTTCAAAGCAAAATTAGCATCTTCATCGTTTTCATTCCATTCTAGCTCGGTAATGTAAGCCATTCTCTCCGGGATCAATACATCTTTGATGTTTGCTTGTAGCGCCCTTAAAAGATTGGCATCGGGTATTTGAAGCACTTCCATTGTCACAATAATTCGTAGTTCTACAGTACAAAAAAGCTGGGCAGAGGTAGGGTTTCAAACCAAGGTCACAGGTTTGTATGATTTTCAGGATTTTATACTTTAATCGGAATAACGGGCTGTTCATTCCTTATGTTTACTTTTGATACCTTTATTATAATGAAAATCAGTACAACTAAAAAAACTGACAGCAAAAGTTTCACCGTCAGTTTTTTTACAAATCTTAGTAAGTTTGAAAGTATGTTAATCAATATCCAAAGCAAAACCACCTACAAACTGACTGTAGGTGCGATATATGTTCAACCGTTTGTCGTTGGAGTCTAGCTTTAGTACCAGTCTTTTGGTACTATTCAGAGGAGTAGATATGGGCTTTCCATTGTAATTCAAAATGTGGGCTTTCGCCTCGATTTTACTCAGTACTACAATGTATTTCTTGTCAGTATCCAGGTTAAAATACTGAAAGTCGAAGCTTTTTCTTTCTTTGAAATCTTTTTCAAACAAACGACGCCCTTCTCGATCAAAAGCAGTAATTTTACTGCCCCCATCCGCGATTACAATCCAATCCTTGGTTTTTTCGTCAACACACATTTTAAACTTCGCATTTGGATAAGGCTTCGCGATTTTTTTCTTATCAGTAATTTCTCCATTGATGTCAAACGTAGTCAAATCGCCATCATCAGACAAGCAGGTAAATTTTAGATTACGACGGTCAATCGCCAGAGGATTGCTGGTTTTAACCCGCAAACTCAGCGGAAAACCTTGTCTTTTTTTACCGCGTCGGTCAAAAGCATGAATTTGGCCATTTTTTAATAGAAATAAAATATAACTCTTACCAGCCTTCACCTGTACCGCGGGTGCAGCAAGTTTGGCTCCTAAGTTCTTGGCCTTCCAACCATAGATCAATTCACCATCGTGATTATAAATTCGCGCTTTCCCCTGAGCATCAGTCACCAAAAAGCGATAATTTCGTCGCCCAAACTCCAATACTGCTAAACTATGCAAACGAATAGAATCACGGATAAAAATAGGAAAATGCTCTACATCACGCCCTACTCGGTCAATTAAATGAATGCGACGATTGGTGATAAAGGCATATTGCAGTTTTTTATTTCGGTAACGGTCGATTTGTACTGGAATGCTACGCAAAGGCGACGACATTTTGCGGCTCCACAAAACCTTGCCTTGAGCCGAAATCAAATGTAACTTATTTTCGTAATCCTGTACCAAAATCTCGGTTTCACCTTTGGCTCGGTGGTTTTTCATCAGATAAGGAGGCGTATAAACACCGGTTCTTAGTGTCGTACTCACTAAAGGCTTGTAACTTTTATCTACTTGATCGTTTGCTTCTCCTCCACTAAATTTAAGATCAATTTGCGAACGAAATTGCTCCCCTTCATGGTTAAATTGAGCGGTGATCCATTGAAAATACTTTACTTGATTTTCGTATTGGCTCATCAATTTTTGCCATTTGGGCGAAGCATTTCTGGTTAGAATCCTCCAAGCTTTGGGAATATTCATCAAAAAGGTAAGATTCGAATTTTGCTTAATTTTCGATAACAATAGTTTGTAGCGCGTCGTCTTTCCCCATACGTCTCCTCGTTGAACATCATCGATTAAGTTACGAATTGCGGCAATATCGTTTGACAACACCACTGCCTGTCCTACATTACTGTAATAACATTTATCAAATCCTTGAAAAGTATTGCCCAGCATTGCCGCTGGAAATTCGTCCAAAGGAATTTCTCCAATTTCTACTTTACCGTATTTAATTGGGGTTATTTTTTGCCCTAGTTTGTTGGCCACCTTTTGTCCTATTTGTTTCAAGGCTCCCAAAGCCCCTACCAATCCTTTGGTATTCATCAATAGTAATTTTTGAGGGCTTTTTTGTTCTTCACTCATTTCCAGCACCGTCAAAGCCAACTCTTTATCGAGATACTTATACAAGTTATCAAATTGAATATCGAATCTGCTTTCTACATCTTTTTGTCGCTGAAACAACTCTTGATCCTGGGCTGACCAATATTCTTTGACTTGTTCCACAAATTTTTCCCGATCGCTGAATGTCAAATGATACAATACTGCGGTATTATTTGGAATAAATTGCTTGAGATTAAAACCCTGCCCATTTTGGTCCGAAAATACATTCATAAATTCTTTATCATCTCCCTTATTAGTCAAAGTAATTCCCGAGAAACGCAATTGGGTTTGGTCTATATTTCCAGCAAACAAGGCCGATTCAGCAAATTGTCGTAGTGGCGTAAAAAATGGAAGTTGGTTTTCCTTGCTGGTGGTTGTGATAAACTGAGGCAATTGGACCGGATTTACGTGCATCCGAAGTTTACCATTTCGCCAAAAAGTAAGTTCTTCCCAATCTCGCTTTACGTTGGTTACCCGATAATAAGACTCCCCTGAGGTAACATGGCGAATGACATCATCTATCAGAACAGAACTGTAACTGCCTACAAAAAAGCCTTTATAAATCACAAAAGAAAAAATGCTCTTGGTTCCTTTTTGTTTGACTTCATAAATTTTAAAATCATTGAAATTTCGTTCGTCAAACTGAAAATCAGGTTTGGATCGGAAAAAGGAAACGACTTGCTTCAGAAATTGTACATCATCGGTAGAAGGAACTGGCACGAAAAACAGCGTTCCAAAATCTTCTTTTGAAGTGACGTGTACACTGGCGGTGATTTTACGATTAGAAAGCAGCGAAATGCCTTTAGGATTTTTGGATAGCACCTCTATAAAATACTGAGTACGCGCTGCAACGGTATTGAAATAATCAGTTTGTACCAGGTTGTTCCACATAGGTTGTGCCTCTACTTCCCGAAACAGGGTAAGTATATTGTTGGTCTCAAACACAAATGCCGGATTATTGGGCATCAAGGTAAGGGCACTGGTTTTGCGTCGACCACCACTCAATAAAATCAAAAGTCCTACAATAACTATGAGCGCCAAAGCTCCCCCAACTCCATATACCACACGTTTGGGGTATTTATCCAAAATCTTCTCTTTCAAAAACGTATTCATACTATTAAGATCAGTGTAAACAGCTTCAAATTTAAAAACTATCTGCAGTATCTTACTGTACTAAGGATGTTTTTTTAGATACAGGCTGAACAACTTATTAAAAAAAGAACAAATCAATAGAAACCCACTCCATTATTTTGGTGTCACATCCGCAAAAAAACTCAAAATTCATCAAACAAGGTGAAAAATTCTTGCACAATAAACACCTGATTATCAGAGCATTTACAAACAAACCCATCCTTCGTTTCCCTTGTATTTTTTCATTTTAGATAAAAATCTCTCCACTATTTTTTAAAATTTGGTATGTTTTAAAAGAACAAACTTTGTATCGTTGTAATGTCAAGTGTTTGATTTCGTCTATTGAATGAATATCAATCATATTATTATTTAAACATATTGTTAAATTCTCAAATCATTGATTATCAACCAAAAAAGCTTTTACTTTAGCAAAATAGTGGATCAAACTATCTGCTAAACTCCAAATTTATTTTTCAACTTTGCAACTAATTTATGATCCGTATCATCATTACAATTAAATTAAAACGATAGTAAACCATGAAGAGAAAGATACTTATATCCGTGATTGTAGTGGGAATCATAGCAGCTGGCTACGCATTTCTACGCAAAAGTTCCCAAAAGGACACTGAAATTTTTGTCAAAGTAAAAAAAGGCGATTTTCAGATATCAGTGACTTCCTCTGGCGAACTCTACGCCAAAAACTCCACCAAAATCAATGGCCCCTCAGGCTTACGTAGGGCCCGTTTATGGCAGGTAAAAATCAACCGAATTATCCCAGAAGGCACTGTTGTAAAAGAAGGCGATTTTGTGGCTTCATTGGATCGTTCAGAGCTGGTAGATAAGCTCAAAAATGAACAAACTGAATTTGATAAAGCCAACTCTCAGTTTACCCAAGCCAAACTAGATACGACACTGGAGCTACGCGAAGCTCGTGACAAACTCATCAACCTTAAATATACTCAGGAAGAAAAAAAGTTAGTATTGGAACAATCTAAGTACGAGCCACCAGCCACCATCAAACAAGCCAATATTGAGTGGGAAAAAGCCAAACGAGCCTATACGCAATCAGTGCAAAATTACCGAATCAAAAAAGACAAGGCAATTGCCAAAATGCAGGAAGCAGGTGCCAACCTGGCCAAGGCTGAATCTAAAGTGGATTTCTTGCAAGATCTCCTGAAAAAGTTTAACATCACTGCTCCCAAGGGAGGCATGATGATTTATGCACGTACC
>CALDJV010000764.1 GCA_937899305.1 uncultured Cytophagaceae bacterium | reverse complement strand
CACTAGGTGGTGGTTTCCAACTTGTGAAATCGAAAGGGCATTTTTTTATCTTTACTTACTTGCTTGCTTTTGTTTGCCTTTTCTAAAAAACTGGACTACCTCGCGCAGACTGTCTACACTATGAGCCGATGCAAAAACATCAATATAAGGCAAAGCAGTCTGCATTCCTTCTACCGTAGGCTCAAAGTTGGGATTTCCGGCCAAAGGGTTGAGCCAGATGACTTTAGTCGCTTTTTGATGCAACACTCGCATGCTTTCTCGTAAAGCATCCAGGTTTCCAGTGTCCCAGCCATCACTCATAATAAGTACAATGGTGCGGCCATCGAGGTATTGACCCGCAAATTTTTCGGTAAATGTTTGTAAAGATTCACCAATGCGCGTCCCCCCCGACCAACCAGGTACCTCCTCCGAAAGTTTATGTAGTGTTTCTTCAAAATTTGCCTCTTTGAGTTGCTCAGTCACTCGGTACAATTGCGTGCTAAATACAAAAGTCTCAATCTGTTGATACACACTCTGAAACGCATACATAAACTGAACTAAAAAGCGACTATATAAATCCATAGACTTACTTACGTCACAAAACATCAATAATTTGGTCTTGCGAATGGGCTTGTTTTGAAATGCCAAATCCAACATTTCTCCCCCTCGGCGCATGTTGAGCCGCACTGTACGACGCAAGTCTAACTTGGGAGATCGTTTGGCTCGCTTGTAACATCGCTGATGTCGAGTGGCCAAGGCACGGCCAATTTGGGCAATGAGTTGGGTTACTTCTTCCAAGTCTTCGTCGCCAAATGCACTAAAATCTTTGCTACTAATGACTTCCTGAGTGCTGAAAGAGGCCAGTTCTTCTTCTTCCTCCTCTTTATCTGCCTGATTGTAAAGCCAATCTTTGAGCGCCTGCAAAGATGGTGGTTTTGGCTGAGGCGCTTGTTCTTGTTTGGGCTCAAGCACTTCTTCTTCTTCTTGCTTGATTTTGGCATCTACTGCTTTGGTTACCTCATCCCAGTATTTTTGGTAGAGTTGATCAAACTTTTTCTGTTGAGGTCGGCTTTTGGGTAGCATCGATCGCAGCACCAAGCGAAAATGATCTTGATCTTGCAAGGGCAAAGTACACAAAGCATTCAAGGCATCAGTTTCTTCGGTAGGTCCCAAAGGAAAACCCGCTTCACGTAAGTAACGACAAAATAAGACCACCTGCGCGCTCATCGCAGTTTGGCGCTGCATGTACGCTCCTTTAGGATTCATGATATTTGAGTTGAATTCGGTAATTAGACTACAATTTATATACGCAATGTTGTTCCATAGCACCAAAGGCTATTTCAATTTCTGGATCACGCCCACTTTCTCAAACAATTCAGAAAGGGAATCTTGAGCATGACGGATGTCTTGCCAGTCTTTGAGTACAATTCCCAAGGTATCCTCCACTACTTTTTTGTCCAAATGATCGATGTGCAACGCAGCCAAAGCCATGGCCCAATCCAAGGTTTCGGCAATGCCTGGAATCTTTTGCAGACGCATCTTACGGACTTCTTGCATAAACCCACAAATTTGATCGGCCAATCGGGCATCAATTTGAGGAACTTTTCCCCGTACAATATGGAGTTCTTTCTCAAAAGTAGGATAAGTAATCCATAAGTACATGCAACGTCGTCGCAACGCTTCCGAAATTTCCCGCACTCGATTACTGGTCACGATCACGTAAGGCTTGTGGGTGGCCTGGATGGTTCCAATTTCAGGAATCGTAATTTGCCAATCGGATAATACTTCCAACAAAAAACTTTCAAACTCTTCGTCGGCCCGGTCTACTTCATCTATCAGCAACACTGGCGCCTGGTAGTGGGTAATGGCCTGCAGCAAAGGACGTTTGAGCAGAAAATTTTCCCCAAACAAGGTTTGTTCTTTTTCGTCTACACTTTTATCACTTTGCTCTTCCATCTTCAGGTAAAGCAATTGGCGTTGGTAATTCCACTCGTACAATGCCTGAGGAGCATCCAGCCCTTCATAGCATTGTAGTCTGATCAAGTCGGTGTTGAGCGCACTCGCCATCACCTTGGCAATTTCGGTTTTGCCCACCCCAGCTGGTCCTTCTATCAACAAAGGTTTATTCAACTGCATTGCCAAAAAAACCGACATAACGATCGCATCTTCGGTAATGTATCCCTGCTCATTCAGCATTTGTCGAACCTTGGCAAGTTCTGTATTTTCCATATTTTGGGAGCCTATTTTTTTGAGGTAACATTTTAGGGAGGATGTAATAAATAGTCTCCCTATTAGAGCCAGTGGTTTTGCGGATAGATGAGGCTATTTTTTGCGCCCATAGCAGCGCTACGGGCAAGAAAAATAACGAAATATATTCGTGAAAGAACGGCTACTAATTGGGTATGTTATTTTTTATATACTCCCTTACAATCCAACATAGTCAGATATAAAATGTTTCTAAAATTTCTTTTCAAATAAAAAGCGGGCAATGAATCACCCGCTTTTTTATCAGTCATAAAACAATGCCTAAATCAACTTGATGCCGCAGTCAAAGCACGTTTGGCAAATACTTTAGCCAAGTGCTTGCGATAGTCTTGAGAAGCATAATGATCGCTCATAATGTCTACCCCTTCCGCTGCTTTATCAGCCGCGGCTTTGATGCTATCGGCACTCACTGCCTGCCCAGTAATGGCCTCTTCTACCGCATTATCGCGAAATGCACTGGGAGACACTCCAGTAAATGCAACCCTGGCACGTTCTACCGAACCATTGCTTCGGGTAATCATGACCGCGCAGCCTACCAACGCAAAGCGAGATGCAGGTTGGGGAAACTTCATATAAGTCGATTGGGTATTGGCCGGGGGAATGGGGATTCGGATCTCAGTAATGATCTCGTTTTCCTCCAAAGCCGTCATAAAAATACCCGTAAAGAAATCATTGGCCGCAATGGTACGCGCGCCGCCCGCTCCATTCACCACAATCTCGGCTTCTGAAGCCAAAATACTCGCTGGCCAATCGGCGGCTGGATCCGCGTGGGCAATGCTTCCGCCCAAGGTTCCTCGGTTGCGCACTTGCACATCGCCAATGGCCAGCGCCGCCTGAGAAATCATAGGTACCTTTTCTTGTACCAGGGCCGACTTGCCGATTTCGTTGTGGGTAGTGCAGGCTCCAATGGCAATCACGCCCCCTTCTTCCCGAATATAACTTAGATCACCAATCCGACTAATGTCAATCAAGTGACCTGGTTCGCTCAATCTTAGTTTGAGAGAAGGAAGCAAACTATGCCCTCCTGACATAATCTTGGCCTCTTCTCCATGCGTTTGCAGCAATTGTAAAGCTTCGCTCACCGATGCTGGACGATGATATTCAAAACTTGATGGTATCATAGTAAATTCCTATGTTTTTTAAGTTAGATTAATGTGATCCGTTGCTGTGCATGGCTCGCCAAACACGCTCTGGAGTAAGCGGCATTTCCAAATCTTTGATGCCAAACGGCGACAAAGCATCCATCACCGCATTGACTACCGCTGGGGTAGATCCAATGCACCCTGCTTCTCCTGCACCTTTTACCCCAAGAGGATTGTGGGGGCAAGGAGTCACGGTACGATCGGTTTCAAACATAGGAAAGTCATCGGCACGAGGCATGGCGTAATCCATGTAAGAGGCATTGAGCAATTGGCCCGATTCGTCGTAAATGGCTCCTTCTAACAATGCCTGACCAATACCTTGAGCCAAACCTCCGTGAATTTGACCATCTACAATCATAGGATTGATCACATTCCCTACATCATCGCAAGCTACAAATCGTTTGATTTCTACTTTTCCAGTGTCAGGGTCTACTTCCACCACACAGATGTGACATCCATACGGGTAGGTAAAGTTGGCTGGATCATAAAAACTAGAGAAATCTAACCCTGGTTCTAAACCTTGCGGATAGTCATGTGGTACATATGCAGTCAGTGCTACATCGCCAAACCCAATAGATTTGTCGGTACCTTTTACCGTCCATTGACCATTGGCAAACTCTAAATCTTCTTCGGAGGCTTCTAGTTTATGGGCAGCAATTTTTGCCCCTTTCTCGAGTACTTTTTCAACACTTTTTACAATGGCGCTTCCTCCTACTGCCAAACTTCGAGATCCATAAGTTCCCATTCCAAAAGCCACTGCTTCGGAATCTCCGTGAACAATTTCTACATCTTCTACACCTACTCCCAGCTTATCGGCTACGATTTGAGCAAATGTAGTTTCGTGGCCCTGCCCGTGAGAATGTGACCCTACGTATACACTCACCTTTCCGGTAGGCTGAATACGTACTTGGGCCGACTCAAATAATCCAGCCCGCGCCCCCAAGGCACCCACTACTGCCGATGGAGCAATGCCGCATGCCTCTATGTAAGCCGAGAAGCCGATGCCTAAATATTTTCCATTTTGGCGGGCTTCGGCTTGTTCTTTCCGGAAGTCTTCATAGCCTACCATTTCTAAAGCTTTGCGGATGGTAGGTTCATAATCTCCACTGTCATAAGTCAAGGCAACCTTGGTCTCATATCCCGGTTGGTTTACTCCGTCAAATGGAGGAATCAGGTTTTTGATTCGAAGTTCAGCTGGGTCCATGTTCATTTCCAGCGCTGCTTTGTCAATGAGGCGCTCCAGCAAATAAGTAGCCTCGGGGCGTCCTGCTCCCCGATAAGCATCTACTGCAGTGGTATTGGTAAACACCCCATACACCTCAATGTAAATAGCGGGAGTGGTATACAATCCCTGCAACAAGGTACCATGTAGATAAGTAGGTACCGCAGGGGCAAACGTAGACAAGTAAGCACCCATATTGGCCGCAGTACTCGATCTTAATCCTACCATTTTACCATCGGCATCAAATGCCATTTCGGACTTGCTGACATGGTCGCGCCCATGAGCATCAGTTACAAAGCTCTCACTTCGTTCGGCAGTCCATTTCACGGGTAATCCCAGTGCTTTTGAAGCCCAAATTACCAAAGCTTCCTCAGCGTAATGAAAAATCTTGCTTCCAAATCCTCCTCCTACATCCGGAGCCACTACCCTTACTTTGTGCTCGGGCAACCCCAATACAAAAGCTGACAATAGTAAGCGAGTCAAGTGAGGATTTTGAGAAGTAGTATATATTGAAAACTTGGTAAAACTTTATAAGTATCTGAAAATCAATACTTTTCAAAAGTATTCGTTTACCCACACATTTTTAAAAGCTTTCAATTTATTTTCAAAAGCTGTCTTTTAAACGTATTGATAGAGCTTTTAGAAAAAGGAAACAAAGATGATATTACTTCATAAAAATGGCTTAAAGCCATTTTTATGGACTTTTGCCAAGTTTTCAATATATAAGGTATATTTTTCGGTGGCAGGTTCAAAGTGACCAATGGCCGAACGAGGCTCCATGGCATTGGGGATGACCCGTTGGTTGGTAAATTCCAGGGTGGTTACGTGGTGGGCATTTTCAAAAGCGGCATCAGTGGCGGCTTTGTCACCCAATTCCCAGTCAAAACTGAGGTTGTTGGGGCATTCATCGTGTACTAAAGGTTGTCCTTCGGCCATCGCCTGTTTGGCATCGGTTACTGCGGGCAATTCTTCGTACTCTATCTCTACCAATTCTGCTACATCTTTGGCAATTTCTTTAGTCTCGGCAATCACCATCACCACGCCGTCTCCCTGGTGTCGTGCTTTGTCGGCTACCAACAGAGGGTGAAGCGGTTCTTTCATGATATCTCCATTGCGAAAGTTGACCTGCCAGCCACAAGGCACCCCTCCTACTCCCGAATCAGCAATGTCTTTTCCAGTGTATATGGCTACCACTCCTTTTTGTTTTCGAGCCTCCTCGGTGTCTACGCTCAATATTTTGGCGTGGGCAAACGGGCTCCTTACAATGTAAGCGTAGGTCATTCCAGGTAGCTGGATGTCATCGGTATAGTTTCCTTTCCCGGTGATAAAGCGCTTGTCTTCTACTCTTTTTACCGAGCTTCCTATGATACTACCCATGGCTCACCTCCTTCCCATTCATTTTGTCAGCGGCATATTGAATAGACTTTACAATGTTGTGATAACCCGTGCAGCGACAGATATTGCCTTCCAACGCATGGCGAATTTCTTGCTCAGAAGGGTCCGGATTGTTGGCCAGCAAATCGGTGGCGGCCATAATCATGCCTGGGGTACAATACCCACATTGCAACCCATGCTCTTCTTTAAATCCTTCCTGAAGTGGATGATCACCTTCTTTACTTAGGCCTTCAATCGTGGTGACCTCGGCTCCTTCGACTTGTACTGCCAACAAAGTACAAGATTTGACGGCCTTGCCATCTACCAACACGGTACAAGCACCGCAGCCGCTGGTGTCACAACCTACGTGCGTACCAGTCAAGCGCAAGGTTTCACGAAGGAAATCAACCAGTAACTGTCGTGGTTCTACCTCCTGGTGATGTTCCTTGCCATTTACTTTTACATGAATAGGGATTCCCATATATCATTAATTGGTTTACAGTTTTATACATTTAGTAACACTTTCAAAATAAGTGTCCGATTTAGTCATATACATGAATTGTTGGGCGAGACATTTTTTGCGCCCATAGCAGCGCTACGGGCAATAAAAATAACGAAGTCCAGCAGTTCAGGTAGTAGAGAAAAACCGACAGTTATTGCGAACGTGTTACTTAATTTTATACAGTAACAAACTCATCTTGATGCGCTTCCCAAAAGCAAGCAGGTATATTTTGAGCCATGTTACCTCCTAATTATAAAGTTGATTGCGATTATTTGATCTTGACCACTTATCAGTTGCTGTCAATGAATACCATTTACAAGGTTTGACTAAAAAGCCAGATCATTCAAATGGTACTTTTAGACTGTATATTTTTCAAAAAATTTTGTAGAGTACAATTGTTTATAGGGTTAATACAAATAAACATAAATAAACGAACTATGCAAATGTTGATTTGGGTATTTTCCAAATAAAAAATGATTACAAAAGGCTTCAACAGTGTTTTATTTGGTGAGGCATCGGGTGAGCAGGTATGGACAAGCAGGTGATATCATTTCATGATGATCGCTTTAAAGATGGCATATCATCAATTGTGGCGGAAAAACCAAGGAGAAATACCTCAAGAAAAGAAGGCAGGAATAAAAAAATAAGGGGAAAAAGTGCAGGTAAATTATTGTAGCGGAATTTTTCAAAACGCCCTTCAGGCATTTTTTTTAGCACTACTTTGATAAGAAGCGGCCCTAAAATATAGTTTAATTAACCACATTAACTAAACTACCTTTTTTGTGGATGCTTATGAACTTTATTTGTTTTTTTTCGTTAAAACTGATGTTTGAAAAGACCAACTTCCAACAAACCTCGATAAAACACGCTTTTACTAATTATCCCGTTTCTGCCCCATTTTTATTACTATTTCACTTTTCCACAGGACTATTCCCATAAAAATCACTTTCCTCCAAAAAACTTACAGGGGTAAATTTAAATTATTTTTTCCGCAAAAATCGCTCATATTTTGCGCAACCTTTCGTCCAGAACCCCAGTATATACAGCAGAAACAATTACTAAATGCTTTAACAACAAAATATAAAATCGTAACTATTATGAACGGCAAATTAAATAACTGGGCAGTTTTGACTAATGAAGAAATGATTGTAATCAAAGGTGGACTTGGAGGAGAAGAAGATGAGGTTGATGGTTAGCTTTCTGACTAATTGAAGAAATAATATTTCGTAACGTTAAAGATAAATGAAAATGAATAATTGGACAGTACTTACTAAAGAAGAAATGCTATATGTGAAAGGTGGAATGGAAATTGAAGATCCGTCTTTATTAGCCGCCTCAGATCCTGAAGCTTTTATGGATGTATTGCGAGAAAGTAGTCAGGCGGAAATTATGGATTGGTTTGCAGAGCACGGCTACAACGCTAGAAGAGCATTTAGAATTATCCGACGTGCGGCACGTCGGGCCCGTCGCCGCCGAAGACGTGGTTGTTAATTTGGAAAGATTTTAATTATTAAATTATATATAAGCTTCACAATTTTGTGAGGCTTTTTTTATTTGTTGCACTCAGTGAAATAGCTATCTCAAAAAATGGTTGGGGTAGTCAAAGTACTTCATTCTATTGATGAGAACTTTGAGAATAGAATAAACGATGCAAAACACCCACCTGGAAGCGCCATTGTCGTCCTTTGTCCTTCCGACGCAGAAGGATGAACTAGAAAAGCATCAAGTTTCGCGAAAACATACTGCACCCTCACTCAGTTCGGGAGGACAGGGAACGTTTCGACTCATTCATCATGGGGATGTTTTAATGACAACTTGGGGAATACAATAAATGGCGCAAAATACCAGTCGGGGAGCATTATCGCTGTCCTTTATCCTTCCGACGCAGGAGGATGAACTAGAAAAGCAGCAAGTTTCGTGAAAATCTAATGCACCCTCACTCAGTTCGGGAGGACAAGGAACGTTTCGATTCATTCATCGTGGGGATGTTTTAATAACAACTTGGGGAACACAATAAATGGTGGAAAACACCCACCTGGAAACATTATCACCATCCTTTGTCCTTCCGACGCAGGAGGATGAACTAGGAAAGCAGCAAGTTTCGAAAAACCTACTAGTTTGGGAGGACAGGGAACGTCTCGACTCATTCACCATGGGGATGGTTTAATGACAACTTGGGGAATGCAATAAATGGTGCAAAACACCCATCTGGAAACATTATCGTCGTCCTTGGTCCTTCCGACGCAGGAGGATGAACTAGAAAAGCAGCACGTTTCGAAAAAACCTACTGCACCCTCACTCAGTTCGGGAGGACAGGGAACGTTTCGACTCATTCATCGTTGGGATGTTTTAATGACAACTTGGGGAATACAATAAACGATGAAAAGCACCCGCCTAGAAGCATTATCGTCGTCCTTTGTCCTTCCGACGCAGGAGGATGAACTAGAAAAGCAGCAAGTTTCGCGAAAACCTACTGCACCCTCACTCAATTCGGGAGGACAGGGAACGTTTCGACTCATTCATCATTGGGATGGTTTAATGACAACTTTGAGAATACAATAAATGGTAAAGCACTACCATTGTCGTCCTTTGTCCTTCCAACGTAGGAGGATGAACCAGAAAAGCAGCAAGTTTCGTGAAAACTTACCGCACCCTCACTCAGTTCGGGAGGACAAGGAACGTTTCGATTCATTCATCATGGGGATGTTTTAATGATAACTTAGGGAATACAATAAATGGTGAAAAACACCCACCTGGAAACATCATCACCGTCCTTTGTCCTTCCGACGCAGGAGGATGAACTAGAAAAGCAGCAAGTTTCGAAAAAACTTACCGCACCCTCACTCAGTTCGGGAGGATAAGGAACGTTTCGACCCATTCATCGTGGGGATGTTTTAATGACAACTTGGGGAATACAATACGCGGTGAAAAACAATTGCCGGGAAGCACTACCATCGTCATTTGTCCTTCCGACGCAGGAGGATGAACTAGAAAAGCAGCAAGTTTCGCGAAAACCTACTGCACCCTCACTTAGTTCGGGAGGACAGGGAACGTTTCGATTCATTCATCGTTGGGATGGTTTAATGACAACTTGGGGAATACAATAAACGATGAAAAGCACCCGCCTAGAAACATCATCACCGTCCTTTGTCCTTCCAACGCAGGAGGATGAACCAGAAAAGCATCAAGTTTCGCGAAAACCTACCGCACCCTCACTCAGTTCGGGAGGACAGGGAACGTTTCGATTCATTCATCGTGGGGATGTTTTAATGACAACTTGGGGAATACAATAAACGATGAAAAGCACCCACCTGGAAACATCATCACCGTCCTTTGTCCTTCCGACGCAGGAGGATGAA
>CALDJV010000763.1 GCA_937899305.1 uncultured Cytophagaceae bacterium | reverse complement strand
GCGAGGACGCTTGCGCCAGCATGGGTATATCAGGTTTTCGTGATTACCGACTACTTCCCTACCTATGCTCGTGCACGCGTGTGTTTATGAGTTTGGATGGATCACAAGCGAGGACACTTTCGCCAGTATGGTTTTCGCAATAATTGTGTATTTTCCTCCTAATTTAATCCAGAAGCAGCCGAGTTGGGGGTTTAGGTTCACGATCAGGATTGTCCTCAAACACTTGGTACCTTAGGGCGAAAGCCCAATAACAATATGTCGTCGGTTTGAGTCTCTTTTGCTTCCAACATCCACCCCTTCAAAGCATCGGAAAGCACTTGGTGTTGCTCGCTACAAGATGTTTGACAAATGCTGTTTAATAAATTCGCTAAACGGCTCAAAGAAAACTTTTTGTTTTCTTGCCCGCCAAACTGATCGCGAAAACCATCGGTAAATAAGTAAAAAATAGGGGGATTTTCTCCGGAGATATCAACTGTATAGTTAGAAAAAGCCACTGTTTTGTTTTTACGTCTATGGTTTCCCCCTATACCAAAGCGATCGCCAGAAACGATGAAAGTTTCTCCATTCTCAACATAAATCATTTTGTGGTTTGCCCCGGCAAAGCTTAATGTCTTTTGCGTTTGATCAATGACTACCACCGACATGTCCATTCCATCCCGGTTTTTACTCGATTTTTGGTTTAGTATTTTGGTAATTTCGGTATCAAGCTGAAGTAATATATTCTTAGGATCAGTTTCTTGGTTTTTATCCACTATATCACGTAATAAGGTATTTCCAAGCATACTCATCATGGCCCCAGGTACTCCATGTCCGGTACAATCGGCCACGATCACTATTTTTTTGTCCCCTACCTCAGTCATCCAATAAAAGTCGCCTCCAATGATGTCTCGAGGTTGGTTAATGAGGAAAAACTCATTGAAAAAATCACCTACCAAATTTTGAGCGGGTTGCAAGGCTTGCTGGATGTGCTGGGCATAACGGATGCTATCGGTAATGGCTTTGTTTTTTTGAGCAATGACCTCTTTCTCTTGGTCTAATAACTTTATTTTCATTTTCAGCTCTAGTTGAGCTATTACTTGTGCGCCAATCGTTTTCAAAGCCTTTTGTTGTGATTCATTCAATACTCGAGGCTTTTTATCCATGATACAAAGGGTTCCAAGATTAAACCCATCGGGGGTAGAGAGCGGCATTCCGGCATAAAATCGCACCTTGTTTTCGCCCGTCACCAATGGATTGTCGTGAAATCGCTCATCTACAGAGGCATCCTCTACCATAAACAGGTCGTTGTCATGAATGGCGTGGGCACAAAACGCTACCTCGCGAGGTGTTTCGTGTACATCCATTCCTATTTTCGCTTTAAACCACTGTCTGTCTTCGGCTACGAGCGACATCAACGAGATGGGTGCGTCACAGATATCAGATGCTAACTGTACCAAATCATCAAATTCTTGCTCAAACTCCGTATCCATTACTTGATAGCGATACAATGCCTGGAGTCGCTCAAATTCGTTTGGGGTAATGGGTGCTACTTTCATTTTAATATGATAAGGATCAATATATAATTTACGATTCTTCTGAAAATTGGTATAAAAACAGAAAATGCCTCAAAAGAGTTTAAAAACACGCTATTTTATGCTTTAAACCACTATTTAGCCGAGTTACTTTTTATGAATCGCCCCCATTTTCGTTTGTGAAGACACAAACGAAGGCGGTGATAAATCCCTCATTTTCAAATAAGTATATGGTATTTTTTAGTATATTGTTCTATATTTTGTGGAATACACTATGGCTGACCATCACAAATATTTACTACAAAAAACCCCTGATGCGCTCCAACAACTGGCACACATCAAAACATTGCTACAGAGCAAGCAGCAGGCTAATTTATACTTGGCGTTTGAACTACTCAAAGGGGGAGGACTACCCCATGACCCTCAACTATATCAGTTGATGACCAATCATAAGCTCGGAATCGATCTTTGCATTCGTCATGAATTCTATGAAGTCATCCATCAATTACACATTACAGAACAGAGCGATTGGCTCGCCCACCTTCATCGCTTTTATAACCTGCAAAAATTATTACTAGAAAATTACGCGCGTGTTCAGGAACGATTGCCCTATCAGGCTATTTTTGAGCAATTAAGTCAACTTCCTCAACTGAGTGAGCTCAGAATTTGGAATCACCCTTTGCATCATTTACCATCGGCTATCAAAAGTTTAAGTAACCTTACCCACCTTGATTTGTATTTAGATTACTTGGTCATTATTCCTAAAGACATTGCTTTTTCAACCCAGTTAAAACACCTTCGTTTGCATTCCAATCGTTTGATTGGCTTGCCCTCAGAAATAGGTGAATTACAGCAACTTACTTCTCTTGATTTAACCAACAATTACCTACGAAACTTGCCTGATGCTGTTCATCAACTGACTCGTTTGGAGACTGTATGCTTACGGGAAAACAAGTTTCAGTATTTTCCTCCTCAATTGTTAAAACTTCCTCAAATCAAGCATTTGGATCTAACTGCAAACCCTATTCGTAACTTGAATCAAGAAATTGCTCAAATGCAACAATTAGAAAGTTTGGCCATCGGTGGAGAACAAATTACCCAGTTTCCAACGGGCATTCTCCAGCTCAAAAATCTAAAGCGCCTAGAATTGAACTACTCTAACATCCGGATCATTCCTCAAAAAATTACCCAAATGTATCAACTTCGGGAGTTGGTACTCAAAGGAACTCGAATTTCACCCATTGAAAAAAGACGGCTCCAACAAATTTTACCCCATATTTTGATTAGTTGATTTTGGGTAGTGCCCACCAAATTTGAGAAACTTGACTTGCACAAGTCAGGAAAAGGCATATATTTGTATGTCAGAGGGTTATCATCTCAAACAAGATTCGTTTACTGGCAATTTTAGGTGATGTGTACCTCTTATTTCTATCAATTTTCGATAAACTTACAGAACTCTTCTCAACTTATAAACTGAACTATAGATATGAACGAAGATAATCCAACAAATTCGGATTCAGAAAAAGATCCCTTGCACGATCCGTTCGATATGCTTAGTGGAAGCACACCTCCACCTGGAACACCCACACCCGAAAAGCCAGACGAAACCCCTGCCAATACCGGAGGCGGCGACCCATTTGACATGGTTGAGAAACATGATACTCCAGATACGCCTCCACCTGCGGTCACTCCCCCCACTACACCTGCCAATACCGGAGGTGACCCATTTGATATGGTTGAGAAACATGATACTCCAGATACACCTCCACCTGCAGTCACTCCCCCCACTACACCTGCCAATACCGGAGGAGGTGATCCATTTGATATGATCAACTCGGGTAATACACCGACCCCAACCTCAACTGGCAGTACTGACTTACCCAAACCAGGCGATGATCCTCTGTTGGCATCTAATCCGCCTGTTCCCTCAGTGCCTGCTACTCCTACTTCAACGCCACCACCTACCACCCCGGTAACTCCGCCTACATTTAACAAGCCTGCTCCGCAGTCTACTCCTAAGCCCACTCCTACTCCCCAGCCTACCAAGGCCAGTCCGGTGAGCACTAAAAGAGAGGAACCTACCCGAGATGCATACGAATCGAAATTAGACATGGATGCGGTAATGGCCGCCGCCAATCAGGCAAGGAGCGTTCTGGAGATTGAGCAATCGGACATGGATAGTTTAGATAGAAAACTATTTCAAAAATCAGTCCGTCAAAAAGTAAATCCTGAAGAGAGAGCCGAAGCAGATGCCAAACTAAAATACCTGGAAACGAAAATTAACAAAGACTTGGAGTTTTATAAA
This sequence comes from uncultured Cytophagaceae bacterium, assembly GCA_937899305.1. Classification (GTDB taxonomy): domain Bacteria; phylum Bacteroidota; class Bacteroidia; order Cytophagales; family Microscillaceae; genus Microscilla. Next base: position 6,021 of record CALDJV010000763.1, on the reverse strand, counting down.
CGAAAGGAAAAAAAGTCGGGCAAGGGTACTTTGATATTTAGTGTATTGTCTTCATTATTGGCGGCCTCGGTAACTGTATTACTGGGTTTGAATGTAACCACTTGGATGCGAAATAATAATATTGACTGGTATATCAATACAATTGCCTTGGTCATTAGTGCATTTATTTCGGTGATTGGAGTAGTACAAAACTTTACTGACTCTAAGCCACTGTGGATTAAATATACCGACGCCATCAATCAATACCAGCATTTGCTAGATAACATCGAGTTTATGCGTTTGGCTGGAGATTACATTACCATGGAAGATGTCATTGAAATAAAACTGGCTTACAATAAAATAAAATCGGGTACCAATAATTACATCATTCAGGTACGAAGCCAGGATGATGGGGGGCCTAATAATCTGTTGAGAACTTGATAAGTAGTCCACAGCATTCAGTATATAGCTGATCAATATTGACTTAAAAATAATAAGAACAAAGCCTGATTGACACATCATCAATCAGGCTTTTTTTAGGTCTAAAAACTTTGTAAACCAGTGCTCTGAGCACTAAATTCCTAGGCAGTAAAAGCCATTCCTATTTGTTGGGCTTGCAAATTGGCTTTGATCTCATCCAAAATTACTGGGTCGTCAATGGTAGAGGGTAAATTGAACGATCGTCCGTCGGCCAGGTAGCGTAAGACCTTGCGCAATATTTTTCCAGAACGCGTTTTGGGTAACCTTTTCACCACAATCGCCCGTTTGAAACAAGCCACTGCTCCAATTTGTTGCCGAATACTTTGCACCACTTCTTGCTCGAGTTGGTCTTCTGTAATTGCAGCTCCATCTTTTAATACCACCAAGCCTACCGGAATTTGGCCTTTGAGCGCATCGGCAATTCCTATCACTGCACATTCAGCCACTGCCGCATGCCCTGCAACGATCTCTTCCATTTCTCCGGTAGACAACCGATGCCCTGCTACATTGATCACATCATCTATGCGTCCCATCACAAAGACATACCCATCTTCGTCTTTATAACCGCCATCGCCGCTCAGGTAATATCCTTCAAAAGTCGATAAATAAGCTTCTTTAAATCGATTTGGATCGCGCCACAAGGTAGGTAAACAACCAGGCGGAAGCGGGTATTTAATCACTACGGCTCCTTCTTCTTGGGGGGCACACACCTCGCCTGCCTCATTCAAGATGCGTACATCATAACCCATTACTGGAGTACACGCCGATCCTGGCTTGATGAGTTTGAGGTCTATGCCTGCCATGTTGGCTAACATGGGCCAGCCCGATTCGGTCTGCCACCAATGGTCAATGATCGGCACCTGAAGCAAATCAGTCAACCACTGATAGGTAGCAATATCACAGCGCTCACCTGCCAGGAAAACCGTTCGCAAGCTACTCAAATCATATTTTTTGGTGAGGGCTCCTTGACCATCTTCTTTGCGAATGGCTCTAAAAGCGGTGGGAGCAGTAAAAAACGTATTGACCTTATGCTGTTCTATTATTCGCCAAAAAGTACCCGCGTCAGGGGTTCTAATGGGTTTTCCTTCAAACAGGACCGTAGTGACTCCAGAAATAAGCGGTGCATACACAATATAAGAATGCCCCACTACCCAGCCTACATCAGAGGCCGCCCAGTATACGTCATCTTCGTTTACCCCATACACATACTTTAAACTAAACTTCATGGCTACCGCATGCCCGCCATTATCTCGTACAATGCCTTTGGGTTTGCCAGTGGTGCCCGAAGTATATAAAATATACAAGGGGTGGGTTGCATCTACTGGTACATAATCAGCCGGTTCAGCGGTTTGCATCATCGTGGCCCAGTCCAGGTCTCTGCCTGCCTGTAGAGAGGCTTCACACATGGGTCGTTGATAAATAATGGTGGCCTGAGAAGGATGAGTGGCTTCTTCAATGGCAGCATCCAATAACGGTTTGTAAGGAATTACTTTGGTAAATTCAATTCCACACGACGCTGACACGATTACTTTGGGTTGGGCATCGTCAATTCGGATGGCCAATTCGTGAGGAGCAAACCCACCAAATACCACCGAATGAACGGCACCTAAGCGCGCGCACGCCAACATAGCAATGACCGCTTCGGGGATCATAGGCATGTAAATCACCACCGTATCACCCAGCGTAACTCCTTGACTTTGCAATACTCCGGCAAAGCGTGCGACTTCATCTCTTAGGCTTTGGTAAGTGTACTTTTTAACTGTTTGAGTCACCGGAGAATCGTAAATCAATGCCGTATGGTCTGCTTTGCCATTCGCTACGTGATAATCCAGCGCCAGGTAAGAGGTATTGAGTTTACCGCCTGCATACCAACGATAGAAACCATGTTCATCTTGGCTCAGTATGTTGTTGGGGTAGTCAAACCAGGGAATCTCTTGGGCTTGTGTTTCCCAGAATTGCTCGGGGTTTTGTATAGAGTGATTGTAAAATTCTTGATAATCCATATTTGATTTATACTCATAAGTAAAAAATACAACGGGTAGGCAATTCCTAATTTAAAAACAAATGAGTATAAATGGTATTTTTGCTGGCTTTACTTGTACTAAGTAATCAAAGTTACGATGCTACAAGTCCTTTCTGAGGGCATTTCTAAAAGTTGACACCTCACCCAACCAACTTTTATTTTTTGTACTTTACAAGTATTTTATTTTTGACAAATATACACAAAGGCAGGCGGTACATTGAGTGGAGTAAAGTCTACTTTTACGGCATCAAACTGTTTCCTGAGCATTCCTTGACTTGCCAATGAATATTGAAATTGGGTATAGACTCCTTGATCGCTCAAAGTAGCTAATATGCTTTGCATAATATTCGCATTCAATTCTTTAGGAAATATCGCCAACGGCAATCCACTTACTATAGCATCCGCTTGGGTACAGTGATATTGCTCCAAATATTCCGGTATTTTTTCGGCCGAATCAGCAATTACGTGCAATCGCTCATCCTCAATTTTCTGCAATAAATCTACAAATTTGGGGTTTACTTCAAAGGAAAGCAATTGCGCATCTGGTTGCATTTTTTTTAGAATGGCTTGAGTAATACATCCATTTCCTGCTCCTAGCTCTACAATGGTTTTGGCTTTTGAAAAATCAATGGGAGCCAACATTTTTTTAATCAAAAAACGAGAGCTTTGCGTAATGGTGCCTGCCTGTTTGAGGTTACGGGTAGCTTCAAAGAAAAACTGTAATCGATTCAAAATATGATTTGGTTGGTAAACAAAGATACAAAATTACCCGAGCCATTACAGAAATCAAAACCCAGCTCGCTTATAAAATTACTCGTGCAACAAATAAGGCTAAAAGCCCTATAGAGGCCCACCACCAAACGATCTCATAATTTAAAGGCTGTTTTAGCTCAAACTCTAATCGTGCCACCTTGGGCTTCTTTTTAAGGTAATAGACCCACACCCGGTCGTCTTCATAGTTCCGGTCATAGTCTGCTTCATCTATCGCAATCCGGGCACTTGTCAAACGTCCGGGTTTGCCAGGTTGCTTGTCGTGAGGCCCTGGTGTCCAGTAAGACACCTCCCAAAACCATTTTTTGGTTTCATACCAGTTTTGAGACTTCATCCCCAACAAAGCCTTGGTTCTTACTCCGGTTTGTGATTGCAAAAAAGGTTGACGTTGTTGGTAGGTGTGATAAAGTGATGCTGCTATTCCCAACGTAATGACCCAGGCACCGATACCCACCCATTGTAAATATTTCTTGAATGGTTTCATGCCCAACTTCATTCAAAAAAGGAGTATGTAAAAAATCGTCGTAATTTACATCAACCACGACGATTCTTAAATATTTTTACCTGCTTTGATTAATTTTCCAAAGCTTTGAAATCTCCTCGCAAAATACGAAAACGCTTACGAGCCTCCACCACAAAAATACTCCCGGGGTATTTTGTCAAGTGGTTACGGTAATATTCTTTGGCTTTTTCTTTGTCTTTGATATACTCTTCATAGATTTTTCCAATCGTAAAGTGCGCATCATCGGCCAGAATATCTTCTCCGTGTTCTTTTACAATTTGTTCCAAGGTAACAATGGCCGCTTTGAAATTGCCCATCTTCAATTGTAACTTAGATTTGCTCCACAAAATCTCGTCCTTCAGACTGTGCTTTTCAAATTGTTTTTCCATTGCGGTAAGCTTGTCCAAAGCCGCTTTGTCTTTGTGCTGAAACATCATCAACTCTACTTTGGAATAGGCCTTCATGGCCGCATTGGTGGTGTCCATGTCCAAGGCCGTATTGTCTCGAATAAGCAAACTCAAATCCATCGCATCATTGGCAATTTCTCGGGTAGTGGCTTCTTTCAAAATATCCAAATGACCTTGAGCCAGTTCGAAATCCCCTTTGAAATAAGACAATTTTCCATTTTTGAGCTTGGCTTCGTACCCTAGCGGCTCCCGTTTTTGGGTTTTCTCTACCTGTGAGTAAAGCAAAGATGCCTCCCAAGGTTCTTCCTTCAAAACATAAATATCTCCCAAATCAAGCCGGCATTGGGCTATAAAACGTTGGTTGTACCCACTCAACTTAATCGCATCGTTCAGAATCACAATGGCGGTATCTTTTTTATCCAGGTAAAAAGCCTGTAACAAGGCGATGCTACGCATTGCGTTGAGGGTGCGAAAGTTCCTCCCCAAATCTTTTAACAATTGATTATAATCCCCAATCAAAGATTGTATTTCGGTATTGGACACGGGATAGGTGTTTTTCACTACTGCTTCTTTGGCTTTGATGAGGTAATGGCGGGCTACGGAGTAATTGCTGCCTTTGGGGTATTTTTTTACCACGTAAGCAAAAATTTTCTTGGCGTTTTTGTAATCTTCATTGCGCATGGCAATCATTCCGATATTTAGCAGCTCGCTTCCTTCCTGACGATACCGACGGTCTAACGCTTTGGCTTGAATAAAGGCCCGGTAAAACAACTTCTGCTGTAAATAGATCCAGAGTAAGAACTCATTGTAGATCACCTCTCCTGGCTTCTTCTGAAGCTTTGTGAGCAATATTTTCTCAAACTTCTCCAAGTCTTTTTGCTTGGTAAGCCGATCTTGCAACGCTCCTTTTACTGATTCCAGGTTTTTTTGATCGTCCAAAGCCACATTGATGTATTCATTGATCATTGGCTCAAATTGCCCCAGAGCGGCGTAAACATTGGCCAGCTCTATTGCAAACAAATATTTGTTTGCAATTCCCTTACGGGCGTTGACATAGAGCTTTTCGGCCCAGGTGGCTTTATCTAGTTTCATAAAGTGTTCGGCTGCAGCATTGACCACATGGTCGGGCTTTTTACGAAGATTGTTTACTACCCGGTCAAACTGTTTATCCGCTCGATTAATTTTCCCTTGTCGTTCGAGAACCACCCCATAGTCAATCGATAACGTTGGATTTTCAGGTTCATAACGTTGGGTTTTCTTGATAAGCCGCTCCGCACTCTTAAAATTCTTGAGGTTTACCAACGAAGCCAGGTAATTGTCATACACCCTTTTGAGATACAAAGGGTTTTGCGCTAATTTCTCATACAGCGAGTTTGCTTTCTCATACTCTTTTTTTTGAAAATACTCATTTGCCAACTGCAAATCTTTGGGGTCTCGTTGTGCTTGTGCTTGCTGAGGTAAAACAAAACTAATGATGGCAAACACACCTACTCCCCAAAACAACGCCTTGATAGCTTGCCCCCAGGTATGCTCATTTGTTTTGGTGGCCATTTCATGGTCAATATTCATGTGTTATAGATTAAAGATAAAGTTTACAATCTTGATAGAATAGTTAATTAACTTGATTAACTACATTACAAGAACTGGCATCAAAAAATTAACTGTTATAAAAAACATTTCGAAAGTAATACTATTAACGACAATTCCTATCGATAAGATTTTTTTAACGATTAAAATGTTTGGTTTTTTAATTTGATAAAAGAATCGAAGAAAACCTCTCTAGTAGACTTTAAGTAAAATATAATAAATAACATGTTCGCCAAATACTGTGAATTATTATTGGTAAAAAAAAGGGGATT
>CALDJV010000762.1 GCA_937899305.1 uncultured Cytophagaceae bacterium | reverse complement strand
ACTTGCCCCATGAAGCCTGGCACGTGGTTCAGCAAAAACAAGGACGGGTACAACCCACGATTCAGGCCAAAAATGGGGCAAATATCAACGATAACCCTGCTTTAGAGAAAGAAGCCGATGTAATGGGTGCAAAGGCAAATCAAGGTAATGTAGATATTACATCAAGTTCCTTAGAAACTACTTCTTCTGCATCATCTGCTGCCCCAGTAGTACAACGATATGCCTTTATCAATAAAAATCAGGTAACGGCCAGTGAAGCTGACTTTAGTCCTGAGATGAACACCATGATGAAAGATAATCTGGTAAGAAATTATACTAGCAAAGACGAATTTAAAGAACATGCCGCAGGTAATACCGATTATTTGGGTAACCTTAATGCCCGCAAACCTGGCCTTTGGTTGAGATTTAATAATGTCGGAATGAATATATTAGGAGAAAATCACACGAAGGTTACACTAGAACAGGTAATGCCCGCAGTGGGAAGCACCAGCTTTATTTATGAACCTTTTTCTGCGGATGATTTGTCTAACCTTCCTAACACAAAATCATCTTATGAAACTGAAAATAGTGACCGATTTACTTCTATGGGTATTCAAGAAGAAGATAACAAGCAGAAATATGGTGGGGAATCACTCTTTCCCAAGATAGGATATGCCATGGTGCTTGCTCTACCCTATTTTAAAAAGCAAAAGGCGATGAGTCAGCTTGAATCTAACGGTTATGTAGGCCAACCTATCCAAAGATACCTGAAAATTTCTTGGGCATACGCCAAAGACCTAAGTACAAAGCAAAAAATACCGCAAGTACTACGACCTAAGGAAACGATTCTAGCCAATGCCTATGATACACACACTGCACTACTAGACGATTTCATTACTGAGCTTCAGGTAGATGGTTTCTTAGGAGATGCACTTAAAGGGGCTGACAATGATAAGTACTATACCCCGCTTGCCGAAGTGTGTGAGGCCATCATTACTGCTATGTTGGATATGGCAGATAACAATCAAGATATATTGGATCAAAGTGCCAAAGATAAGCTGACGACTGCTCAAGGTAATGGGGCAACTGCTCAACAACAAATGAGTTTCTTTGGAGATTGGCGTAACCTTTATTTCAAAAAGATTACAGATGATGCCGCAGCCCAGGGGGTACGTTACGCAGGCATGGGCAATAAACATTTGGATTATCTGGGGGCTAAGGGCATGCCTGCCAATAGTAATGGTTTTGACATGACCGATACTGGTATAGAAATGCAAAGTTTTGAAAGCTTAACTCAGGAATTACAAAGTAAAGCAGTGCAAGTAAATGATTGATCTTATGGGCAAATATTGGTTCTTAGGATTGCTTTGCGGAGTGTTTGCAACTCAATTTTCTTTCATAAATTCAAAAAATGTCTCACAAATGAGTGAAGAAAACGTATACGATCCTTTTCCTAATCTATATGTAAAGTTGCATTGGCAGAAAACCGACCCCAGTCTTCCGAAAAGAGAGGGAAAAATTGAAATTTGGCTCAAAGGTGACCAGTTTAGGGTAAAAGATGGCACTGGAAGGTATGTATATGAAATATTGGCTGATATTCAAGACAGGCAGGGGTTAGGTCATACACCTGCTACCCTGGAAGAAATCATGGATATTGATGATCGCTATAGCCAGACAAACCACCCAAAAGCTCGAGAATTTTGGGGAAATAGGACTACTGGGAAGGGTTGGATACGAGAACCTGCAAAAAAAATACGCCCGATATCTGCTTATCAGATACTACCCATTGCTGAACAAGTCTTTAGTCAGGGAATAGAAAAACAACTCCAAATCACTAAAACATCCATACAATTTGGTCAAGAATGCCAAACTTACGAAGGAATCCTGCAACACCCAGATAAAAAATATTTTACCAAAATTACCCAAGTCATTACTCCACCTTTTGTTTTGTTGCACCAAGTTCAAAACAAACAAAATCCATCATTTTATTTGCAACAAAAAGTCATTGAGTTTCAACCAGGCCAAGTGACAGATGACATGCTCAAGGTTCCAACCACGAACCAAGACTAATTTTTATTGACAGAAAGTTATTCATTTTTAACATTGCTACTTTGATGAGCATTATTTTATCAGACTGAATAAAATGATGCTCATTTTTGTTATATTTGTTGAATAGGTTGATTTGAAATACTCAGCTTACCCCAACGGGCATTTGGCTTTATCACACAAAACTAGTAGTACGGAAAACGCATGCAGACTGAACTCAATACCACTCGAGATACCGAGGTAATCACTTATTTTGCGGATGTAATTTTACCAGTTCCCATTCCCAAGCTTTTTACTTATCGGGTACCCCTGGCTATGAATGACATGATTCAAGTAGGCTGTAGGGTAATTGTGCAGTTTGGCAGCAAAAAAGTATTGACCGCAGTCATTGCTCATATTCACCGCAACCCACCCACCAACTACAAAGCGAAATACTTGCTTGAACTGCTTGATGATGTACCGATGGTGACTCCTCAGCAAATTGAGATGTTTCAATGGATGGCTGGCTACTACATGTGCTATATTGGTGAGGTATTGAATGTGGCCTTACCTTCGGGGTTGAAAATTAGTAGTCAGTCCAAAATACAGCTCAACCCCAATGCAGATTTGAAACATGCGGACCTCTCCCACAACGAACAACGTTTGGTGGAAGCTTTGCAAGAAGCCCAATCGCTTTCTTATACTGATGCGGCAGATGTACTAGGGGTTAAAAATATTTATCAACTCATTAAATCACTGATTAGCAAGGATGTAGTACTCGTTTTCGAAGAAGTAAAGGAGCGATACCAACCAAAAAAGATCAAGAAAATACGCTTGCTCAAAGAATATGTAGAAAAGCAAACCCTGGACAAGCTCTCCAAATCGCTGGAAAACAAGACCAAGCAACACGATATTTTACTGAATTATCTTCGTCATGTGCCCGTGTACAAAGACTGGACGCTCAACGATGATGGATTGGCTAAATCGGCTTTTACCAAAAACGAAACTTTGTCTAAGTCGGCGCTGCAAACCTTGATAAAAAACAAGATTTTCGAAGAGTTTGAAATCATCGTTTCTCGCTTTGAGGAATACGAGCCTGATCCTAAAATTAAAGTGCAGCTTTCGGAACGACAGCAAGAGGTAAGTGGGGAAATTATGCTGCATTTTGAGAATAAAAACGTGGTGCTGCTCCATGGAGTCACCGGAAGTGGTAAAACTGAAATCTACATTGACC
>CALDJV010000761.1 GCA_937899305.1 uncultured Cytophagaceae bacterium | reverse complement strand
AAACCGTGGTATTTGGTGGACATGAAAGCCAACTCTTGATCTTGGGCCAATGCATTGTAAAAAGGGACAAGATCACGATCCAAGTCGAACCAATACTTGATATAATCAGACAGTAATTTGGCATTGGTCAGGGTTCCCTGTAATACCTCTACCTGTAAATCGTCTTTTATTTGCTTGACTTCGAACAATATCATTTCTCCCTCGAGTTCTATGGCTTTGAGTACCGAGTTGGGCGTGACTACGTGGAGACAATCGTCATAATTGCGGTCCAAAAACCATAAACATTCCTGAAAACTGAATAGGGGAGGGGTGGGTATTGTGATTGTCATGGAGTTGTCTTGTTTACGAAATTTGATGGTGAATTTAACTAACTCCTGAAACAACTAAAATGTTGGACATAAATTCCGCAAGAAACAGGTCACTCTTGAGTGGTATTGTCTGCATCCTGATCTTTGGTGAGGTCAAAGGTGACACGAATATGGTCCCCATCAATTTCTACGTCTCCGTCACTATTGGCCAGAGCTTCCCAGGCGCTATCTCGAAGGGAAATGGTGGCTTCGTAATAATCTTCCCAGGTTTGAGAATTTAATACTAACTCATCGGCCTGACGAAGAGAAAGGTCAAAGGCGTATGACTGAAGTCATTTGACTTGCCCCAGCCTCTCTTAATTTTTGGAGAATGGTTTCCAACGGTGCCTGGTTATTTTTTAACTCCAGTATCAGGTCAAGGTATTTTTCGGTTGATTTAAACATTATTGGCTTTAATTTACTGCTTTTCACAACTTTTTAACGGGCTCATTCAGTCTATATGATTATGTGCTTGGGTTTTGACCTGACAAATTCTCGAAACTCATCAGGCCTTATAAACGAAACGATTAAATAACCTATAACCTCATGAAAAAAATAACTTCTTTATTGCTACTGCTGGTGAGTTCAATCACCTTGCTCAAAGGAGCTTTGCTGGCAGCAGTACAGCCCATTGTGGAGGTACCCTTCAAAATGCAGCATCAGCACATGTTTTTCCAAATGAAAATCAGCGATTCCCGTCCCTTGAATTTTGTATTTGATACAGGAGCAGGTATGGCAGTGTTGAATCCCAAAACCGCCCAGGAGTTGGGAATTGCGACCGCTGGAACATTGCGTGCGCAAGGAGTAGGAGGGATGGTAACTGCGCCTCGTTATGTGGGGCTGCGATTGTCGATGGGGCAGGTCAATTTGCGAGTGAATGCAATTGGTTTTCCGGTGCAACACCTGGAACACAAGCTAGGGAGGTCAATAGATGGTATTATTGGAGCTGATTTTTTGGTACGTTATGTTACCCAGATTGATTATGACCAAAAATTGCTGCGTTTCTTTGATTTTGACGAATTTACTTATCGAGGGAAGGGCAAAAAAACGCGGTTAAAAATGATGGGAAGGTTGGCTACTTGTCCACTGACGATACAACTCCCTAACGGAGAAAAGCATACCGATGATTTTTTGATAGATACTGGGGCAGGCATATGTCTAGGATTTACCACCAGTTTTAGCAACACCCATCAATTGACCAAGCGGTTTGCTAAAAAATACCGTTTTTATACCTCAGGAGCCACTACCAACAAGACCTACCTGGAAGCAGCCAATTTGCCTGGGTTGGAGCTGAAAGGTTTTGCGTTTCAAAATATTCCGATTTCCATCAGCAATACCCGGCAAGGGGTACTTGGAACCTTTCAGAACGGGGGGATTCTTGGAAACCGAATTCTCAAACGCTTCAACATTACCTTTGACTACCAATCTCGGATGGCCTATTGGGAACCCAACCGTGCTTACAAGAAAGGGTTTGAGAAAAACTGTGCTGGAATCTTTTTCGGATTCATTGATAACTTTCAGCGCCTCGAGATTCACCAAATCATTGCGGGGGCTCCTGCTCAGCAAGCTGGACTCAAGAAAGGAGATCAGGTTTTGGAAGTGCAAGGAAAACAGGTAACCAGCAAAGACTTGACTTGGATAAAACAACAGCTGGGAGTACCTGATCGGGAAGTTATTTTGAAAATAAAACGAAAACGGCGAGTCAAGTTGGTAAGAATCAAGCTCAAGGCAATGATTTAGAGCACTGGATATGAATAAATGCCAAGCAGTATGACCTTAGGGTAATCTTAGGAGATTGCTATAGAATTCACAAAAAAAGGCTGAAAGTCGTTAAACCTTCAGCCTTGTATCTTAAAAGCACTTTTTAAAGGCTATTTTACTTTGTCCACTACTGCTTTGAAAGCATCAGGGTGGTTCATAGCCAAGTCAGCCAATACCTTTCTGTTTAATTCGATATCGGCCGCGTGCAATTTTCCCATAAATTGAGAGTAAGACAACCCGTGCAAACGAGCTCCAGCATTGATACGCTGAATCCATAGTGAGCGGAAGTTACGCTTCTTAACCTTACGGTCACGGTACGCATACTGTCTTCCTTTTTCTATGGCGTTTTTTGCAACCGTCCACACATTTTTACGACGACCAAAGTAACCTCTGGCCTCTTTCATCATCTTTTTTCTTCGGCGACGAGCTGCAACTACATTTACTGAACGTGGCATTTTATTTAATATTTACGACAACTGGCGACCCTGTTTTTTTAAAGAAACAGACAGTACTTTAAAGCCAGGCATCAGGTGAAATAAAAAAGTTTTGAAACAAACAGGTATTAAAGATTCAACATTTGCTTTACCAATTTTTCATCGGCTTTGACTACTAAACCAGTTTGACCTAGACGTCTCTTTTGTTTAGTGCCTTTTTTGGTAAGAATGTGTCTCTTAAAGGCTTTTTTTCTTTTGATTTTGCCAGTACCTGTAAGTTTAAAGCGTTTTTTTGCGCTTGAATTTTTCTTAACCTTCATGATCCAACAATTTATGTAAGCGATTATGCGCTTAAATGGCTTTAGATTTGAGCACGCAAAGATAAGAAAAAAATTAGGGAAGTCGAGAGATTAGCGCATTTTATATGAGAGAGAAGACCTACCTGTATTGACCCAATCCAATCATTTGTGTACAATGGTGGCATCAATAAAAACAACAACCTAATTTTGTGTGTATTCCCAAAGTGAGTCACAAATCAATTAGGTTGTTGAGTAGGTATCTAAAAGGTTAGCTCTTTTTTTCAGTTTGAGTGGTTTCTTGACCTTTGGCTGTAGACTCAGTCTTTGCTTTATTTTCAGTCTTAGGGATAAGAAAATAATTACTTTCCCATTTCAGAACTTTGGCACAGTCTTG
>CALDJV010000760.1 GCA_937899305.1 uncultured Cytophagaceae bacterium | reverse complement strand
CTTAGTAAATAGAATTGTTGTTTTTGTAGTTTTTTATCATTTTCTATCTTTATTTTTTCCTCCTTCGCTTTTTGAGAGGCTTTTATCAGTGCTTGCTTTTTGTCAAAAGCGTAATTCATTTCCAGTTGAGTCATCTCTTTGGCTTTATCAGCATTGAACAATGAATCTTTACTTTGTAAATACAATGTTTGATACTTAAAAGCCTGGGCATAATCCTGTTGTTGTGCTGCACTTTGGTACAGAACTTCTGCGGCATCTCTAACAGCAGCCAATTCTTTTGTAGTTTGTGCAAGTTGTAATGCTTTTTCAGCTTCTTGTTGGGCTTGATCATACTTTTTTTGTTTTAGATAAATATTGGCCAAACTACAAAGTGATCTTATATGAAGTGTTGTATACTTGGTCTGAGAAGCTTTGTCTATTGCTTTTTTCTGATAAAAAATAGCCGAATCAATTTGATTCTGAAAAGCTTTAATTTCTCCTAATTGATTATATACCGTAGCCATAGATTGAGTTAAACCTGCTTTAAGGCATATAGATAGGGCATTTTTTGAGTAAATGTTTCCTTCTTGGTATCGTCCCATCTTGGTTAAAACTATGCTAATATTGTTGCTGGCCAATACCAAACTTCCTGCGCTTGTATTTAATTTTTCTTTTAGAGTCAGTGCTTTTTTAAAATATTTTAATGCCAATGGATAGTTTTCCATTTGCAAATGAATAGTACCTAGATTGTTGTTGGTTTGAGCAATTATTTTCTGATTCTTCAGGCGCTGTTGAATTTTCAGACTTTTTTGGTAATACTCCAGAGCTTGGGTGAGATTACCTCTTTTTTTGGATACTACACCAAGGTTGTTATAAACCTGAGATATCCCTAATTGATTGTTAATGGACTCATGAATAGCCTTTGACTTTTTGTAATACTCGATTGCTTGGGGGTAATCTGCTTTACGGTAATTAATTATTCCGATAATATTATAAGCTTTAGCAATACCTTTGGAATAATTTAATTTTTTAGCAAGAGCCAGTGATTGCCGCCCTGCTTTGAGGGCTGAGTCTGAGGATATTCGGAGGTATTCTCTGCAAATGACATAGTAAAGATTGACTCGGTTAGTATCAGGTAAGCTTTTAAATGCCAATCCTTTCAAACTGTCGATTTTGTTATTTTGGGCATTGACTGTAAAAGTCAACATTGAAAAAAAGAGCAGCAGATTGATACTGTGCGTTTTTTTAGGTGTAAAGCAAGACAAAATAGAGGTCATGGTATTATCTATGGTATAGATGATGGTACTAATATATGAGGCAGCGATTTGTGATAATTGATAGAATCAAAGCATGGCATCATAAAGTAAGCAATATTGCAATCTAATGATAAAACATATTTAAAATTGTTAAACCAATATTTATATTTATTGTTAAAATAATATAATATTTGGGTGTGATATTCAAAGCGAATTTAGGCTTTATGCTTGTGATGAAAAACTTGTTGGAAGGGAAATTAGTTGATAGGTGTACCAACATTGATTTACTACTCTACCTTTGTAAGTCTCACTTTGGTACCGAATGCTTGTTAAGAATATAGCTATTTGAAGCCAAAGCAGGGATATTTGTTTATTGTTTCCCTGACTTTTAGATTGGTGTTACCCCCTATTGCTTCCTTAAATAAGTGTGATTGCCTTTTGGACAACAACGATAAAATACTACAACTACTACATACCTACGACGAAACCAATGTAGAATTGGCTTTTCACCTTTGTCAAGGATTGGGATACAACGAGGCCATTGCGAAGGAATTGAGGCAAGAACGGTATGTGCTAAGGTGTGTGGCCTTGGGGCTAGAGCCCACGTATTGGCAAAACTTGAAATCTCTGACCCTTCACGATTGGAGCGTACCAGAGCTCATTGCTCACGTGGGTCAACTTGTTCAGTTGAGGGAGTTAACCATATCGATTAACCACTTGATCAAACTGCCCCCCGAAATAGGCCAACTTGCCCGACTAGAAGAATTAACAGTGTGGAGTGAACACCTAAGTGAAATTCCGCCCGAAATAGGTAGGCTTTCCCAACTGAAAAGCATCAGTTTAAGAAACAACCAACTCACAAAACTTCCCTCAGAAATCGGCCAGTTAACCCAACTCCAATCTGTAGTTATAGAAGATAACCCCCTCACTACACTGCCTCCCGAAATTGGCCAGTTGACCCAGCTGCAATCCTTGAATGTGGAAAATACCTCCCTCATTGCACTGCCTTCCGAAATCGGTCAATTGACGCAGTTACAGTCTCTCAATTTGCGGAATAACCGCTTGATCGGGGTCCCCTCCGAAATGGGGCAACTGACTCAATTGCATTTTTTGAATTTGAATGGCAACCACCTGACGAAACTTCCTCCTGAAGTGGGGCAATTGCATTGCTTGGAACAATTAGGTTTGTTAGACAACCCACTGACTGAGCTTCCCTCCGAAATAAGCCAACTCGTTCAACTCAAGGCATTGAATCTGGAAGGCAGTCGTTTGAGCGAGTTTCCAGTAGAGGCAGGCCAACTGGCCAATCTGGAGTGGTTGGATTTGACCTATACTCGGGTGACTTTCAAGGTAGGCGAAAGCATCAGAAAACGATTGCCCCACGCTGAAGTCAGATTGCCTATTTACATCAGAATGCGAAGCCTTCTGTTGAGTGATCATGAACATCGCATAGACAAAGGTTTTCGGCTTTGCCAAAAGCGACATTATAACGAAGAGGTAGCCCAGGTGCTTATCCAAAACCGACATTGGGTACGATGCCTTCGAGCAGGGTTGGAGTTGTCTTATTGGCATAACCTAGAAAAACTATCGTTTTGGCATGACCACATGACCGAGCTGGCCCCTGAAATTCAACAGTTGGCGAACCTCAAAGAACTGGACTTGTGCGAAAACTACCTCACCGAACTTCCGCCCGAAATTGGACAATTGGCTCGGTTGCAATCGTTAGATGTAAAGGCCAATCAGCTGACAAAACTACCCTCAACTCTAGGGCAACTCCTCAACTTGCAAAAGCTCGACCTATACAACAACCGCTTGACCAACTTGCCCCTGGCCATGGAGCAATTGGGAGACCTTAAGGAGTTATACCTCAATGACAATGATTTTGCCGTGTTTCCCATGGTGATTACTCAAATGCGTGGATTAGAAAGACTCTACCTCAGTAGCAACCAATTGAAGCGCCTCCCTCCCGAGATTGGGCAACTTACCGAGCTTCGAGAATTGTATTTATGGAACAATGAGCTGAGTGAACTACCCCCGGAATTGGGGCAACTCACTCAGTTAAAGGAATTGAGCTTGTCTCATAATCCATTATCTTCAGAAATGCTTCGTGAGGTAAGGCAAGTACTGCCTCATACAAGTGTGGAGTATTGAAAGTAAGTCCATAATGTCCATAAAAATGCCCATCATTACCTAGATAATGATGGGCATTACATTGATTTCAAAAAACATTCGCAGTTTAAAAATTCTTCAACCAGCGATCTCTCAGTTTTTTCTGGGCAGGAGTGGCCTCGGGGTTC
Organism: uncultured Cytophagaceae bacterium; assembly: GCA_937899305.1. Classification (GTDB taxonomy): domain Bacteria; phylum Bacteroidota; class Bacteroidia; order Cytophagales; family Microscillaceae; genus Microscilla. Next base: position 1,846 of record CALDJV010000760.1, on the reverse strand, counting down.
AATTCGAAGTAATGCTTTTTGATGTCCTTTTTGGCAAAAGTCTTCAGCGCTAGAGGCAATACCTTATCATTTCGTTTGATTTTGATCATGTACTCGGTACCAGGCTTTTGTTTCAACAGTTTAGAGAAAGTAGCGCGGGCGTTTTTCGGAGTAAGGTTGGTGCCATCCAAAGACACCACCTCATCACCTACCTTCAGCAAGTCTCCGGTTTCGTCCTGAGTGCTGGCCACAAAAAACTTCCCTTTTTCGAGCGATACCCGATAAAAGAGACCAGCGGTTTTACCCATATTTTTTTCTTTGTAATAATTGATCCCGATTTTATTGAAGTATTCCTTATAAGGCAAAGGGTTCGCATTTTTCACGTATTTCTCGAGAAAATCACCAATTTCGGGATAGGTAGCTTTGGTAAAGTCCTGGAAGAATGTTTTTTCTGAAAAGGCCTTCTGTTTACCGTATTTTTTAGCCAACTCAAGCACTACTTCACGCAATCCTTTTTGGCCTTTAGAGAGCTCCAGCAGACGAATGTCTAACAAACTGGCCACCAAGGCGCCTCGCATATAGATATTGCCATACTGGCGTTGACCCGCTTTGGTAAAAGAGGTCATGGCCAGTTTACTCAGGCTGTAGTCTTTGGCGAAGTATTGTTGGTCAATGGTGATTTTTCGAGTCCATTGCTTGAAAAAATCTTCTAGTTTGGTGAGGCCATAACGCAACTGCATGATGTGAGAAGCCCACTCGGTGGTACCTTCATACAACCACAAGTGCTCCGAAGGAGTTGGTTTCTCAAAGTTAAACTGTTCGATGATTTCGCTGTGAATGTTCAAAGGAGTCACTACGTGAAAAAACTCATGGGCGGCAGTACTTACCAATCGTTTGCCATAAGCAGGTGTCCAAGGCGCTTCGCGATAGACATATTCAGAACTGTAAGAATGTTCCCAGGCCCCCATGGTGCGGTTTTCGAAATGATACAAAAAGGTGTAGCGGTCTACTGGAAGCTCTTTCAAGAAAGCTTGAGCTGCTTTGAGCATGTCGGCCATTGCTTTCAACAAGTATTCTGACTTGATTTTATCGGTTTTCGAGTAGGTATAAATGTCTATCGGTACTTTTCCTAACATGGTGCTGGCTTTGGTAAGGCGTCCCATCAAAATAGGAGAGTCTACGATGTGGTCGTAGTTATCGGCCAAAAAATACCCCGCCTTGTCTTGGTCGAGGGCAGTACCCACCATCCACTCTTTAGGATAATCAATTTTTATTTTCATTGGAGTGCCTTGCATACCCTGAGGAAAACCAAATACAGTCTGTCCATTGATCAGGGCGTGGTCTTTTTCCAATGAGCTACCACACATGAGGTAAATGCGGTGTTCTTTGACGGGAGTATCCTAGGTTTCGGCTATGTTGTATTCAATTTTGGCAACTTTTTCTACTTTATCGATTTTCCACTGGTTTACCGATACATTTTTGGTAGGCAACTCTCTTCCTTTTTTGTCAAAAGCTTTGAAACTTCGCACAAAGCGCCCCATATCCATGACTTGGTAGGTGCCAGGGGCAGTGGAGGCAAATTGATAGATGGCATTTTTAGCGGAAAGGTGTCCATCTTCAATACGCAAAGTAACTTTAAATTGGTCGTCGGCCCGATCGTTTAAATTGACCTGATATACCAACTTTTGGGCTTGAATATTCCCCAAAGTAAGTAGACCAAGCAATAGTCCTACAAATTGTGTTTTCATATTACTGAAAAGAGTTGTTGTGTTTAATTTATTTTATTGGTAACGCAAATATACAATAAAGCAATATGGAACAACATGTTCGCCCCCTTCTATTTTATAAAACTGTTAATAGCTCCAAT
>CALDJV010000759.1 GCA_937899305.1 uncultured Cytophagaceae bacterium | reverse complement strand
TTACTCAAGTTCTTAACGCTGACAGACTAAATGCCGAGTCTAGCTGACGCATTCAAAACCGTATTTCTTGTGAAATTTCCAAACAAAATCGCTGCGAAAGGTCAGTTAGTATAACACAAAATCAATAAATAAGAAAGGATGGATTTGGATATCGATAGAAAAAAATGTATTTTAATGAAATCATTTAATCATCCTATCACCATCTACAAGTTTTATAGACCTTTCTACTAACCCTTCTGTTATTTAAGTTCCATTCACCAATATATATTTTACACACTTATTATATTGAGCCCCTCCTATTTATTTAGTGTGGGGCTTTTTCAATGCCAAAATCAAAAAACAACGGTTATAGTAAGGGTTCTGAGGATTTAATTTATCTTGTAAGCGCAAACCAAGTATTCATTAATCCAAGGTGTATGAAACTAACATTACTCAAAATATCTTTTACTATACTACTTCTCCACTTTACTACTTTTATTTTTGCCCAGAAAACCCGCACCATTACGGGTAGAGTTACTACTGACAAAGGCGCTCCATTGCCAAAAGTCATCATTACCGAAGATGGTACAAACCAAGTAAAGGCCAATTCAGACGGAAGTTATCAAATACTTGTACCTGATAACCCAGACATATTATTAATATTTACAAGCGCTGGGTATTTCTCAAAAGAAGAAAAAATTGGCAATCGTACCGTCATTGATGTAACCTTGGAGAAACTTCCCGAAAAAAAATACCGCATCAATACCATTGGATCTCACCAAATTGCCATCGAAAATTTCAAATACGCGACCGATATATTCAAGGCCATCCAAAACCAAGCTGCGGGATCCTGGGTTACCACTTCTTCGGGAGCTCCAGGAGCCGCTACTCAAATGCTGCTGCGAGGACATCGCTCTATTCAGGGAAATAATACTCCCTTGGTTATTGTAGATGGCATGCCAGTGATTAATACTACCATCGGAAATTCTACATCTGGGGTAGACCAAAGCAATCGTTTGCTGGATATCAGTCCACAAAACATCGAATCGCTGGAAGTCATTAACTCTTTTTCTCCTCGTTTGCTTCGTTATGGCATGCAGGCGCGCAATGGCGCAGTCATCATCAAAACCAAAAGTGGTCGTTACAATCAAAAACCAACCGTTACTTTTTTCACCCGTTTTAGCTCTGACAAAATCAACCGTTTGCCCGAGTTACAAAACCAATATGCCCAAGGGCTACCCGGAGTTACCCAACCCACCTACCAAGGGCCCGAATCTCAAAACCAATATGCTTGGGGGCCATCACTTTCTAGTTTGAGTTACAACGGCATTCCGGATGGCTATGACAACAAAGGTCGCCTCATCCCAAGTATTGCGGCTGATCCCAGAGCTCGCCCCGCTATAGCTTATGATCCTTACGATTTTTTTGTCAATGGTTTTACCTTCGAAACCAACTTGGCAGTAAGCGGTGGAAACGAAAAACGACAATATTATGTATCAGCCGGCCGAATGCAACGCAATGGTTTTGTACCCCTTTCTACTTTTTATCGAAACAGTTTTTTTGCGGATTTTCGGCAAAAGGTTTCCAAAAACTTGACTCTGGGGTCCAAACTTTATCTCTTCAACACCCACGGCCAACGCGCTCAGAAAGGGTCTGGAATTTCCAGTGTGACTCGAGGAGTGATGCGAACCCCTCCCTCGTTTGACAATAGCAATGAAAACGGTTCAGGTCGTGAAGCCATTCGACAAGCCTCCACTTTTATTACTCCTCTCGATAATGGCCTGCGCAGCTTTAGCCGATTTGGTATCGAGAACCCTTATGCCTCAGTTAGAAACCCTCATAGTGACCAAGTAAATGGTCAGTTGTTTCAGTTTGACCTGGACTGGCAAATTGCTTCAAATTGGCGACTAGATGCCGGGCTATTTTTCGATACCCGCAATGAACAACGTAACACAGCGTTTGACGTGTTATCAGCCAGTGTCAACGATGGATATTATGAAGAGCGAAATTATGACTTGACTGATTTTTACCTCACGACTGCCATCCATTACCAACGACAGTTGAATCAAAACCTGAAGGTGCAAGCCAGTTTGGGTTACTGGAGAACTTTGCAACGCATCAATAGCGACTTTACCGCGGTCAATCCTTTGTTTACACCCGGAAATTTTTCATTGAATAATGGTAATATTGTCGGGAACAGTGAATTATCAGTAGATCATACCATCCAGAATGTCTATTTACAAGCTTCGGCCACCTATCTCAACAGCATATTTCTGGAAGCAGGCGTAGTGAATGTCAATCACTCGATTGTTAAAAACACCTCTCTTTCGCCATCGGTTGGTCTAGCCATCGATGTTGCTCAATTGCTTGCACCCACCAGCAAGTTGTTTTCCAAATTACAGCTCAGCGCAAATTATAGTCAGATTGGCGGAGATGCCAACATTTATAACCGAAACCTGACCAATATCAGTGCTTCTCGTCTCACTTTAGCCCTGGGCTCCAATGGCAATACGGTACCTTTTGCCTTGGCCGCCGAAAACCCAGACCTACGCCAGGAAACTTCTACCCAGCTCGATTTTGGGGTTCAATTGAATCTACTGGAAAATCGCATCTGGTTTCAAGCCAATCGGTTCATCACGACCAACACCGATCAAATCATCAACAATACCAATAGTAACGGAGTCAACACAATGGTCAACGAAGGCACAGTGACCACCGATGGATGGGAGTTTCAACTCCAGGCTAACGTTCTAAAAACCCGTAATTTGAGTTGGTCGGTAGGGATTAACCTGACTCGTTTTCATAGCATTGTCAACGATTTATCCGATAACGTCAGTCGTATCATTCTTTCTGGTTTTAACCAGTTTCACTCTAGTGCCGTCAATGGGCAACCTTATGGGGTATTTTATGGCACCAACTTTCAACGCAATGCTGAAGGGCAACTCGTGATCGCCAATGATGGTTTTCCTACTTTGGGCATACCCGGCCCTACTGGTAACCCTACCCCTGACTGGCTTTGGGGAATCACCAATAGTTTTCGCTGGAAAGGTTTGCGCATCGACATGCGTTGGGATATACGACGAGGAGGTGATGTATGGAATGGCACCCAAGCCAGCCTCGATTTCTTTGGTAATTCCAAGCGTTCGGGAGACCAAAGAGAGATTACCAACTTTGTGTACCCCGGCGTAAAGCTAGATGGGAGTCCCAATGATATTCCAGTAGATTTTTATAACCTCAGCCCTGGTTCCATTACCAGAATTAGCCCTTTGACCGCCTTTGGGCAATTTGGCATTGCGGAGGCCAATATGCAAGATGCTTCTTGGGTTCGTTTCCGCGAACTGGTCATTGCTTATACCTTCCCAAAGGCTTGGTCAAAAAAACTATCTATTTCGGAGCTTACCATTTCTATGATTGGTCGCAACTTATTGCTCATTACGGACTATACCGGGGTAGATCCAGAGACCAACCTTACCGGAGACAGCAATGGTTTTGGGATAGATTTTTATAACATGCCTCAAACCAGAAGCATTGGAGGAGCCGTCAGTTTTAGATTTTAGTGTACAAGGATGGTTTGTAAAATTGACAGTAGAGACACGGTCAACAGCACGAGGTACCCAAACATTCATTGAACATCTACAACTAAATCTTGCTTTTATTGTAAAAAACAAGGTTTTACCCAAACAATCATTGCCGTTTTTACTTATATAAATACAAGCAAAATCGCAGCTATAAGATAACCATTCAATGATGATGAAAAATATTTTAAAAGATACCCCCTTCATTACTTATTATTTTTACGAAGAAGAAGGTTTATTTCTATTTGATTATAAACCTGCTTGCGAGTTGATGTCTCAAGCAGAGTTTCAAGAATTTATCATCGAGCTCAAAACACTCACAACGGAGAAAAAGCCTCGTTTTATGGTAGATTACTCGGTTAATCGCTTGTATATTGTAGAGCCTCAAATGCAAGAATGGACCGTACAACAACTTGCTCCAGCTTGGATGGGGTTTGGCTTAGAAAAATACTGCCAAATATTGGCCAAAGACCTGGTTTCTAATTTATCGGGGCAACAAACTGTGAAAGAAGCCGAGAAAATACCGAATATGTTTGAAACTAAGTTTTTCAACGAACTACAAAATGCCTTGGACTGGTTTGGGATATCAAAGCCTCTGGATTTAGCCTTGTAAATATTATAAGATGGCATCTTGGTCATTCACCCCTGTTTCATTGTTCCATTCATAAAAGTTAGAAACCTCGTTGAGTTTAAAGCCAGTCTTTGGGTATAAATTATTTCCAATCAGATTTGTTTTTTCGGTTTCTAAAAACATCCCGCAAGCCGATGATGCTACCACCAATTGTTTGGCACGCTCGATCAGCTTTACTGAGACTCCTTGTCCTCGGTATACCAGATTTACAAATAAATCATTGAGGAGCCAAAGTCGTTGCACTCTGGTAGACGAAAATAAAGGGTATAATTGTACAAATCCTGCTAAAGTTGAATTGTCAGTTTCGGTAACATAAATTTTAGAGTCTTGGTGGGCGATCCGTTCATTCAAGAATTTTTGAGCGGCAGGCACATCAGATGGTTTCCGATAAAAAACCCGGTACTGATCAAAAAGTGCGGCAAGTTGATCTAAATCTGTGGCAATGGCTTCTCTTATGTTCATATGTTTGTTGATATAATTACTTCACTATTCATTTCATCACAAATTAAGCATAAACCCACTCAACTTTAGATCAAGCCAGGGTAAGTTTCTGCTTTTTTTAAGTTTTCCCAAGAAATGACCTTGATTGCTTGAGCTTCTTTTTTTATTTGCTCAATTCCGTCTTCTTTTATCCAAACTTGTAGTTCATGAGATATCAAACTTATGACCGGTAAATGCATTGCCATCTCATTGTGAGGTGTCTTTAAACCTATGATCGGATACTCCACCAATTCGCGATTCCTGTAATGCATCAATACCAGTTCAACAGGATCTGGATAAGCAATGGATTCAAAACCATCTGTAAGCCTTTTTCTAAATAACTCCAAACATTGCACAATGAGATTCATATCCCAATTCAAGGTTTCACAAATATCTACTTCAATAACCAAATACCCTTTGAACTGAGTATCTATCCTTTTTTTAAACATAAGCTCCTCTATAGTTAGGTTTGATAATGTCCCCAAAAACAGGGCGATTTTTATAAATATACAATGTAATGATACATTTTTAGGTTGCAAAGAGATATACCAAGGCAGTGGAGCTATCCCTTCACAAAATGATCATATCACAGGAATTAGTCACAAACAAAAATTTTAGTAACTTGAAATTTATTTGTCACATAAAACCATACTTAGTAAAACTATTTAAAACCACCCTATAAAAAACCTAAATATGTTAGTTGATAATTTGGAATT
>CALDJV010000758.1 GCA_937899305.1 uncultured Cytophagaceae bacterium | reverse complement strand
CTAAATAAAACTACCAACTCCTGACTCCGAACTACCAACTAAACATTTAGAATAACAAAAAGAAAGCAAACAAGTACCACCACAAGATATCTACAAAATGCCAATAGATGGTGACCAGTTTGAGTCGTAATTGATTGGGAGGATTGACACTGTGAATAAAAGAATCTACGTAAGTTTTGTGACGGGCAATGTCTACAAACATCAGCGCCAAAAATACCAAACCACCCAAAATGTGAGCAATGTGTAAACCTGAAATGATGTAAATAAATGAGCCTGCCAAGTGATTACTGAGGTAAATTTTGGCAATGATGAGTTGTTGCCAACCTGCTATCTGTAATGCAATGAAGCCCAAACCCAAGCCAAGAGTGGCCCCTAAAAATAATTTGGCCCGCCGGAAGCGTTCCCGCTGGATCATTACATTTACTCGCCATAGGGTGATGCTGCTCAAAGTAATACAAACGGTACTAAACCAAAACAATGAAGGAATTTTTACTTCAGCGTTGCCTTTGCGAGCCACATAAAGCAACGTGAGGGCAAAAAACATAATAGAGATTCCGATAATGGCAGTCCAAAGCATAAAATTGAATGGTTCACGCCGCCTAAACATATCTCTTTTTTCTGAATCAGTTTTAATTTTGGGTTTATCAGTCATGGGACAATGGTCATCAAGCTTAAAAGTGTCAAGAAATTGAGTGGCTTATTCTAAAGTGCTTTTACTTGGTACTCTATAAATTAAGTAAGTTGTTGATTTACTCGAGGTTATTTTGTTTGCTGATGATCTTCAAAAATTGAGCATAGCCCAAGCTACGCGATATTTTTTAAGAGAAGTCAGCGGGCAAAAGAAACCAAGAAAACCATAAGGTATTTAGTTTACAGAGTACTTATGTTATTTCTATATATTATAGTGTGTATTGAATGCGTAAAACTAAATTACAATAAATCAACGGATGGTTTACAAAAAGTGTTTGAATTTTTATGAAACAATCATTCTGATTGGTATAATGATGATATTCAAATGCTTACCCACAAATCCTTTTGCCTAAAAAGTTATGATTTGCAATTAATTTTTAACTTTGTAAGGATAAAAAGTCCACCGACAATGATTTATAGTCCATAGAAAGCGCGTAAAATGATGCAAAAATGGACTATAGATTGCGGACTACAGACTATGGGCTCACTAAATCGACAAAAATGATCGGCGCACAAGTACTCAACTATCGAATAGACTCGAAAATCGGAGAAGGAGGAATGGGCAGTGTTTACCTGGCTTCTCATTTGCAAATGCGACGCAAAGCCGCAATCAAAGCCCTCCACCCCAATTTAGTAAACAATGCGCAAATCAGAGAGCGGTTTCGAAACGAAGCCGAAGCCATGGCCAGCCTCAAGCATCCCAATATCATAGACTTGTACGATTTTTTGGAAACCAATCAGGGGTTGTTCTTGATTATGGAATACATAGATGGTCACCAACTAGACGACTACATCCGTTCGGTAACGGGGCCATTGTCTGAAGATCGGGCCATTGAATTATTTAGCAAAGCATTGGATGGTTTTGCTTATGCCCACGATCGGGGCGTTATTCACCGCGATATCAAACCTTCGAACCTCATGATGGGTAGCGAAGGGCAAGTAAAGATTTTGGATTTTGGGATTGCCAAAATCTTGAATGGAGCCAACAAAGGCCTTACCCGTACTGGTTCTAAAATGGGTACGGTGTTGTACATGAGCCCTGAGCAGGTGAAAGGCCAATCGGTAGACCGCCGCAGTGATATTTACTCCTTGGGGGTCACGCTTTTTCAGATTTTGACGGGACGACCACCCTACGATGAAAAAACGGCCACTGAGTATGAAGTATATACCCAAATTGTGAATTCTCCCTTGCCTCGTTTGCGCCAGTTCAACCCCAATGCTTCGGACAGAATACAAGCTGTGGTAGACAAAGCCACCGCCAAAGAGCCCAGTGCCCGTTTTCAGAATGCATTGGAGTTTAAACAGGCATTACTGGGGAGCACTCAACAAACCTCTACGGCTACTACTCATCAAGGATTGGGCGCAACCAAGTTGGCAACCAGTTCGCCTGAAACCGTAGTACGTCCACCCCGCTCACAAAACCCCCGAGGTCAGGAGCAAAGATTGCAAGGACAAAGACCTCAAAATCGTCGCCCAGCGTCTCGACGTAAATCTTCTGGGTTTAACTTTCTACCCCTATTGGTGGTATTTTTATTGGCGGTATTGGGCTACTTGATTCTTTGGAACCCATTGAAAATTAAGCAGTTAGAAAAAATAGCCTATTTTTCGGAAACGTATCAAAAATTCAATGCCACTACCACTGAAGAGCGTAAGAGTGTGATTAAGACTACTTTGAGTAAATTTTATGATGCGGTAGAGAGCCAGGACTTTGAGAAAATAAAACCCTTTTATAGGGAAAACATAGATTATTATTTTGGGCAAAAACAAGTCGTAAGAGATCGGGACCTACCTATTTCCTACAAGCAGTATTGGGAAGATGTGGTGAAAGAAGAACGACATGACATCGATTGGGACTCGATGCAATATGAAAATGATGAAGAGGGGAACCACATTGTGAAATTTGATTACAAATACTCTTACAAATTGAGAAAGCCTGAAAAGCAAGAAGATGAAGATAAGTGGAAGTCGGACCCAAGGAAAGCAGAAATACGATTCAATAAGGATTATTTGATTTATTACGTGAAGCCAATTAGAGAAAAAAAATAGTCTGTAAATGCTAAAACATCGCATCACTATTTTGTTATTTCTTGGTGGTATTCTAATCTGCTCAAGTGATGGGGTGGGCCAAGCAATGACCTCTCAACAAATCATCAAGGCCAAAATCCAACATTATTATAAAGCAATAGAAAGTCACAATTTTGATTGGGTGAAACCCTTTTACGCTGACACAATGGCTTGTTTTTTTGATCGTTACAATGTGATTCCTGATCAGGACTTGCGCGCTGTCTTTGAGATCTATTGGAAAGACAGAGTAAAAGAAGAACGCCATAAAATAAACTGGAACGATTGGCAGTACCAGGAAGATACAGAAGGTAATCATATTGTGACTTACCGTTTCCGGTATGATTACAAACTGATAAAACCAAATGAAGCGGATGAAGTAAATCAATGGAAATCTGTTCAGCGCAAACTTGAAATGAGGTTCAACAAAAACTATTTGATTTACTATATAAAAAGTGTTCACTAGAAGAAGTAATAAAATAGACTAAGAAGAAAAAGGATTGTACCCAAAAGGCACAATCCTTTTTGATTTTTGGCATATGATAAAATCATACGGCTATGGAAGTTATTTCAAAAATGAAACCCCCTCATCATCCAAATAAGGGGGGGAAACAACATAACGACTTCGACCAGGGGTGGAGCTTATGTGACATTTGAGAAACTATTTTGAAAAACTGATTGCACAAAACTAAACAGTTTCTCTTAATCAGGTAAGCGCGAATACCCGGCTTTTGTAAACCCCGTGAAATTACTTGGTTAGTGTAATTGATTCATACTCAGGATTTAATTCTTTTTGCTAAAAATATTAGCAAAATTTTGCTCATAATATTAGCTTTTCGAGCCTTGCTTTGCTACCTTTGTATTCTACAAAACAGATATTTTTTAACACACTTTGATGGTCAAACCAAAAACCTAATCAACTATGTACACTTCTAATACAACACCTTATTTGTTGCTAAATTATATAAATGAATTATCATTTATTAATATGTTTATTCGTTTTGCTAAGCCTTGAAAAACAATAAATTATAGTCCAATAAAGCCTAATAAAGGGCGGACGACCTTTCGTATTCACACATATTTTATCAATATCACAATCATTTATTTATGACAACTCAAACTATTAAACTACCGGGGGAACTGTCGGCCGACGTAGCCCAAAAATATGCCCAGGAATGGTACAATGCTTCACCCCAAAAATTGGCCAATGCTTTTTATCGGGTAAACCTCGATAAAGGAGAACTCTATAAGGTAACAGCCTTTCAATTATCGCAGCCCGAAACCATGCTGTTAATCAACTCACCCGAAACCGAAACCCTCAATGTGACCATGGGGATGGTCTACAACAAATGGGTACCCATACTTCAGGGGCAAAAAGAAGACACTTCTCAGACCAAAAGCTTGTTTGAGAATTGTTTTGTACCCGAGGTCATGGAGGAAACGCCTGGTTTGGGAAAAAATAATTATACCGCCACGGTAGATTTTAATGTACACTTGATTTCTCCCGAGTTTGCCAATATTTATGCCGATAAGTGGAAAAAACTGACCTATGGGCGAATGGCACAGGCTTTTCACAATGCATTGGAAAGCAAGCGGGGAGAAGTGAAAAAACGAGTTCGATTTTATCACTTTAGTCAAGAAGTAGTGAAAGAACTGAAGGCGATGCAACCCGAATCCTTGACTGTACTGATGGGCTGTGGAGATGCCGAATCTCGACAGCATCCGTTTGGCTTTCGCCCGGTGATCAAAGCCACCCGAAAATACAGCAGCATTTTATTTGATTTTGCCCAACCTTGTCCACCTTTTTGTGATGTTACTTAAATAATAGCCTTTCAGTAGTTTTTGTCACAAGTAGTTTTTATTTCTGCTTAAACTTGAAAGCCTGGTTCTTTTTGGAGCTGGTTTTTTTTTATTGGCGACAAACAGAGCCAAAGTGTGGTGCAAGGAAAAAAAGAGGAAAGAGAGTCGAATAAAAAAAGCGCAGAAAATGAATTTCCACGCTGATTAAAAATTGCATAATTGGTATAATACAGAAGACTTGCACGCTGGCCTTGAAAATGCAAATATGGTTTATAGGATGTTGCACGCTGATTACATTATAAACAATGCACTTAGGAGAAAAAAATGACAAAAAGGGTGATTTTTTTTTTGACGAGGTTTTTGAGAGGGCTACTTGACTTGAACAAAACAGCATTTATATAAAGATAATCTCCCGAACATCAGAAAATATTTTACAAATCAAAAGCCCGATTCTGGATAGAACCGGGCTTTTTACATAAACTTTT
>CALDJV010000757.1 GCA_937899305.1 uncultured Cytophagaceae bacterium | reverse complement strand
TAACTGCTATTTCCACGAAGGGTTCTGTAATTTAAAAGGCCAAAGTCGAGATAAGCGCCTCCAATCAAAACAATGATACCTACTGCAATTAGAATCTTCTTTAACATAATTTACCTAAGTTTAGAGTGATAGATGTATTTAGTTTTAGTTTGAAATATAGTTGTTACAATGCAAATAGGACAAAAGGTTGCGCTTGCGAATCTTTTATTCTGACACTATCTCCAACAATTTGAATGGCCTCGTGCTTATTTGGGGCCATGTATTGAGGGTTAATTTTGTTTTCTTCTACGATGCTTGCCTTCCAACAGTTTAAAGATTTTTCTTAAAAAATTGTTAGCAATGCCCCGGTAAAACTTGATTGTATTTAAGAAAGGGATTGCCTTGTTAATTTCCTGTTAAGGGTGAACTAATGTTTTTCATTGTTGGTATTTGATTAGCGTACTGAGTACAGAGAGTCAATATAAAATCTTCTGCTCACGAAAAATAATTTCACGACTATATTTTCATCTAACAAAAAGTTCTATTTAGTAACATGTTCAAAATAAGTGTCCGGTTTTTAGAAAAAGTTTGTTTCCGACAACATCCAGTGAATGTTGGGCGAGCTTGAGCGATGGACTTACAAAATCGGCTAATAGCAGGACTATTCGGCTATTTAGCCTTCGGCAGAGCTCAGCACAGCAAAGCTGTAGCTTCGGTTTTTAAGGAAGCATGACGAGCAAAACTACAATGAAAACCAACAATTATTGCGCAACTGTTACTTAACTAAACTATTAAAAACAATGAGAAGATTATCACTATTTGTTGCCTTTATTTTGGTTTTCTCGGCTGTCCAGGCCCAAAAGAAAAAAGCCAAAAATGGAAAAGCCACTATTTTTTCAAAAACAATAGCTGAAACCATCCGTGCTACCAACAACAATGTAATAAGCAACCTAGACTTGGGAAGCGGAAAGATGGTATTTGTGGTACCAGTACAGAGTTTTCAATTTAAGATTCGCGCCATGCAGCGGCATTTTAATCAACCGCGTTTTATGAACTCTAAACAATACCCTAAAATCAAGTTTGTAGGGAATATTCAAAACTTTAGCAGCGCCATGTTAAAAAAAGATGGAAAATATGAGGTAGAAGTAGTTGGTAATATCACCATTCGGGGGACTACCAAGCCACTTACTAGCAAGGGTAGTTTGACCGTAGCAGGGGGGGAGATCAAAGGATACTCTAAATTTGTGGTAGAAAATATCAGCGCTTATGGGGTAGGAAAACCCAAGAAAAAAAGCAAGAAAAACAATGTGGCTGAAAACATAGAGTGCGAAGTGTGGGTAACTTACCAATAAAATATTGAATATAAATTTAAACAATCTCTAAATAGATCATAGATACGTAATTTAAATTTCAAAAGACCTTCTCTGGGTTCAGAGGAGGCCTTTTTTTTATACGATTTTCCCTATATTCGCCCCACACAAATTTCTCAATATGTTTTATAAATTACTTTTACCCATTTTTGTCGTTTTCTTTACTCTTCAATTAGCGGCTCAAAACAACAAGTACCAAACCAACAATGCCAAAATAGCGATGGAGATGCTCCTGGAATTAAAAAAGGGTGCAGCAGGCAATGGTAACAAAATGGACAAGCTCGTCTTGAAAGCCCACAATGACCAAGGTATCAGCACATTGGACGAAAAAACAGGGCAAATACAATTTTCGGTACCCATGAAAGCCTTTAAATTCGAGAAGCCTACTTTTCAAAGGTCTTTTCAAAGTTCTACCATTCTCAAGGTCAAAGAATACCCATACGTTAAATTCGAAGGGCGTATTCTCAATTATAAAAAGTCAATTTTACGAAAAAGAAAAGGGGCTTCAGTAACCATTGAAGGAGGGTTAACCATTCGGGATGTGACCAAGCCAATCAAAGCCACGGGTACTTTTACGAAGCTAGAAAAGGGGACAGTATCTGGTAAAATACAGTTTGCAATACCTGACGCCAACGTTTTTAGCAGCAATGCAGAAGAAAATAAAGGGTTGACCGAAAATGTGAAAATATCAGTAAAGGCTACCATAGAAGTGATTTTGACCAAGGAAAAGTAAACTACCAAAGGTGAGGCAGCCTGTGTATTGTCTTGGAATATAGCTTATGTTTCATCATTTCCTGTTTATCATTGTATTGTTATGGTGGCCTTACCAATCATTTAGTCAGCCGCCAAAGTACCGCGCCAACCAGGCCAAAGTGATATTGACGGCTCAGGTAGAAACCTTGGCTGTACAAGGGCTCAGTCACAATGGGACAAGCGTGCTCAATATTGAAACTGGACAATTGTTGTTTGTAGTACCGGTACAATCTTTTCAGTTCCGGAGTAGAATGGTACAAAAGTATTTCAATTATCCCGGCTTTACTTATTCCAAAAAATTTCCTCATTTTAAATTCAAGGGGCAAGTAGTCAACTTTGCCCATTTGGCAATGAAAAAAAACATCCCTCAAAGCGTTGCTATCAAAGGACTATTGACCGTAAGAGGAATCACTCAACCCATCGAGGCTACTGGAATATTGACGCGGGTAAACCACCAACAGTTACAGGGAATGGCCCAATTGATTGTACCAGACGTTTTTAGTTTTGGAATAGGTAAGCAAGAGGATACCCGTTTTTTGCGTGGAACCCAACTCAAAATCACAATAGAAGCTACTTACTACAAGCAAGCGCGAGAGTAAATAGTACAAGAGTTCCTTAGGTTAAAGCATCATCCTATTGTACGAACTTGTACAATAGGATGATGAATATCTGATTACTTCAAGTTTTTAGCAAAAAAGCCCATCATAGACTCGTATAGCTCTATTCTGTTTGCTTCGTGTCCAAACCCATGGCCTTCGTTATATTTCACCATGTAAGGAATGTCAAAACCTTTACTTCTGAGTTTTTTAACAATTTGATCCGATTCATTGATGTTTACTCTAGGATCATTTGCCCCTTGAATGACAAACAAAGGTTTGGTGATTTTATCGGCATTCAAAGCGGGTGATACTTTTTTCATTATCTCCTGATCTTTGGCCGAGTTTTCATCGTACCATTGTGCATACACTTGTCCTAGGTATGGTTTCCAATAAGCAGGAAAAGATTTGAAAAAGGTAAACAAGTTAGACACTCCTACATAATCCACCCCACATTTATACAAATCAGGCGTTTTTACAAGGCTTCCCAAAGTGGCCAATCCGCCATAACTTGCCCCATAAATAGCGATCTTGTTATCATCAATTAAATTAAGGGTTTTCACATAAGCCACCCCATCTTCCAGGTCATCCAACATTTTTCTTCCAATCTGCTTATTTCCGGCCAAGAAAAATGCTTTACCAAAGCCGCCTGATCCCCGATAATTGATTTGTAGGGTGGCATACCCTCTACTAGCAAATAGTTGCGTTTCTGGGTTATATCCCCAATCATCTCTTACACCATAGGGGCCTCCGTGAGGGTTTACAATCAGGGGTACTTTGCCACTTTTGGCTTGCTTCGGGATGGTTAAGTAACCATAAATTGTCAAACCATCTCTGGACTTAAACTTGATTGGTCTCATTTCAGCCATATCGTTGGGATTGAGCTCAGGCATCAAGTTGAAGACCTCCTTGAAGATATCTTTTACTGCATCATACAAATAGTATATACCATATAATTTATCACTGGTCACATATATCAACGATTTGGTTTCATCTTCTGTCTGACTTACGATGCTAAAACTGTTTTGCTTGAATTGTTTTGTGAACTTTTTGTGTAGTTTTTTATAGAATTCGCTCACCGGTACAATTACCGATTTTTCCCCGTTATAGACATAGAAATCTGTTTTATACCCCCTCTTTTTGGAACGTCCAAGCCCTTGTACATCAAAGTTTTTGTTTGAATATACTTTTTTGATGATCTTCTTTTTCTCAAAATCATACAGGATAATTTCGTTGGTATTGCTTTCCATGTTTGATGCAACAAAAGCATCGTGTGGGTTACTACTGGCATAATTAAACGCGAGGATAGTAAACGTATCTTTCCAAGAAGTCTTTATGATTTTTTCAAATTTGCCACTTGCTGTTTTGTAATAAAGCACATACTCTGTTCCGTTTTGTTGTTGCGTATATGCTCTCAGGTTACCATCTTTGTCAAAATCATATCCAGCAACTGGGTTTCGAGGATCTTTATTTTCGAATAGTTTTACTGTTTCACCGGTTTTTATGTTGATTTTATAAGGCTCAAATATCTGTGGATTGGTCTTATTCATCAGAATGATCATGTAATCTTTTTGATCATCCAGGCTATTTAAAATATCCACTTTCACCCCCTTATAAGGAGTCAATTCTTTTTGATTTTTTCCATCAATATCTACCGCAAATAAGTGGTAGTTTTCATCCCCACCATTGTCTTTTACATAGATCAATCGGTTGTTATTTGCCCATCCATATCCACTAATCAGGTCTTTGCCTTCTTCTATCACCCGAGTAATCTGATTTGTTGCGGTATTTTTAACGTAGACATGATTTTTACTTTTTTTGTCTTTTTCTCTAAATGATAAGTAAAGGCCATTGGGTGAAAATTGAAAAGACCTTTGTTTGGGCTTTTTAAAATAATCCTCGACCGAGTATTTGAAATTTCCTTTCTCGAGTGAAGCTAATTTCTTCAATTCCTCCTTTGAAGAGGGA
>CALDJV010000756.1 GCA_937899305.1 uncultured Cytophagaceae bacterium | reverse complement strand
TATTTTATTCTGATCTGAGCCGAATCAACATCATTATTGGAGAATTGCTGGCCAATGCAATCCGCTTTACCAAGCATTTGGAACTGCCTGAGATCCAAGTACGTATTTATGCCAATCCACACAAGGTGACTATCCGCATTGGAGACAATGGTGAGGGGATTCCCAGCGATGAACTCCCCAAAATATTTGACATGTTTTATCGAGGTTCGGAAAGCTCACAAGGCTCGGGGCTCGGGTTGTATATCGTAAAAAATGCGGTAAATAAACTCAATGGGATGGTCTACGTTACTTCGGAAGAAGGTGCTGGCACTACTTTTACGGTAGAACTTCCCAATGAGGCAAAAAGCTACAACCAAATGAATTCAAACGAGATTTCTGACCAGGAAAACCCACTGAAGAAGACTCCCCTACCCGAACGCGACCAAAGGTGATGGTTGGTTAAATTGCTATATTGTTTCGCTACGCTTATTTGTTTCTATTGTTACATTGTTCCGCCTTCGGCTGATTGCTAGTTCCTTCGGCTTCGCTCAGGACTTCGGGTTGCGCGAGGCGTCCACTTTTCATTTTGCGTTTTACATTTTTCATTTAATTGTTCCGCTTCGCTCATTGTTCTATGGTTAAATGGTTGCGCAAGGCGATATATTGATTATTGATGTTTAATTGTTGATTAATATATTGTTAAAACTGCTTTGCGTTACTATTGACTAAAAAAACTGTGGACCATTAACTATCGACTAAAAAAACTACGAACTACTGACTACCAACTCCTAACTCCCAACTAAAGAAAACTCCCCAAAAGCTAAAAAACCGCCAAGTCTTTGGACACTATTCTTACGAGGTTTAACTTTGAGTCGAAATTTTTACTTCACTGAAGTCACTTCGACTTTGTAGCATTAAACCATTATTTCAGGAATACTTTATGAATACAGTAGACCAATACAATTTTGCCGGAAAAAAGGCCTTGATTCGAGTTGATTTTAATGTTCCCTTGAATGATGCATTTGAAATTACTGACGAAACCCGTATCAAAGCAGCTTTGCCTACTTTACAAAAAATTTTGAAAGATGGAGGAAGCCTTATATTAATGTCCCACTTGGGGCGCCCCAAAGATGGATACGCGGAAAAGTTTTCGTTGAAGCATTTGGTAAAACCTTTGAGCGAAAAATTATCGGTAGAAGTAAAATTTGCAACAGATTGTATTGGAGAGGAAGCAACACAGCTAGCTGCTAACTTGCAAAACGGGGAAGTATTGCTGCTTGAAAACCTGCGTTTTCATAAGGAGGAGAAAAAAGGCGATGAGGCATTTGCTCAGCAATTGGCCAAACTAGGCGACGTGTATGTAAACGATGCTTTTGGAACGGCTCATCGCGCGCATGCTTCTACGTCGGTTATTGCTCAATTTTTTACCGATAAGGTAAGTGGTTATGTGATGCAAGCCGAGCTAGACAATGCTCAAAAGGTATTGGATAATGCTCAAAAACCTTTTACTGCCATTATGGGAGGTGCCAAAATCTCAGATAAGATTTTGGTCATTGAACAATTGCTCGATCGGGTAGATAATCTATTGATTGGAGGAGCCATGGCTTATACTTTCTTCAAAGCCCAAGGAGGCAATATCGGCAAATCGTTGGTGGAAGAAGACAAGCTGGAATTGGCGCTTGAATTGATCAACAAAGCCAAGGAAAAAGGAGTGAATTTGGTATTGCCCGAAGATTCGGTCATTGCAGATGACTTTAAAAATGATGCCCATCAGGAAGTCGCCAACAACCTCAATATCAAGGAGGGCTACATGGGACTGGATATTGGAGAAAAAGCATCTAATGATTTTGCTCAAATCATTGAAACATCTAAAACGGTGTTGTGGAATGGTCCAATGGGCGTATTTGAGATGCCTAACTTTGCCAATGGCACCATTACGGTGGCTAAAGCTGTAGTAAAAGCTACTGAGGAAGGTGGTTTTTCACTTATTGGAGGAGGAGACTCTGCTGCCGCAGTGAATAACTTGGGTTTTGGCGACAAAGTATCTTATGTGTCTACTGGTGGTGGAGCATTACTAGAATACATGGAGGGTAAAAAACTTCCTGGAGTGGCGGCTTTGGAGGCATAGCACATTTCTTTTACCAAAGTTGGCACAACTTCACAATATAAAAGGCTACCTTGCAATTCATTATTTTGGCAATTCATTATTTTGTGGCAAGGTAGCCTTTTCACCATTTATCAGTTAAAATCACAATAACCCTTCATTATGTTAAGTATATGAGAAAAATATTAGGATGGATTCTATTGCCTTTTTTTGCGATTAGCTTCTTAAGCTCTCTGTTGGTGTTTGAGGTAATCCAACGGATTGCTTATTTTGGTTTTGGTTATCAGGCCCATAAGCGATCTATTGATGCTCTTCAGCTTTGTCTAATCAACTCATTACGGGTAGTGGGTACTCGCTTTCGCACCAAGCGCCTGAAACAAAAGCTTCCTACTGATCGCCCTTTGATTATTATATCTAATCACCAAAGTATGTTTGATATTCCATCATTGATTTGGATTTTTCGCCGGAATCACCCCAAGTTTGTCTCCAAAAAAGAACTTGGCAAAGGAATTCCGAGTATTTCCTTCAATCTGAATTATGGTGGATCGGTATTGATAGACCGTAAAGACCGAGAGCAAGCAACGATCAAAATTGGTGAACTTGGGGAATACATAGAAAAACATAATCGTACCGCTTGTATTTTCCCAGAAGGTACGCGCTCGCGTGATGGCATCTTAAAGCCTTTCAAGACTACCGGAATCAAAACTTTGCTACAACATGCACCCTCAGCATTGATTGTTCCAGTGGCCATTTCAGGTTCATGGGAATTATTAAAGTATAAACTCAAGCCAATTCCCTTTGGCGTGAAATACCAAACCCAAGTGCTTGACCCCATTGAGCCTTCTGATTACTCTGCTGATGAAATTGTTCAATTGGCTGAAGTGCGTATTCGTGAAGCTTTAGGACAAGAACTACCCACTATCTAGAATTACCATTGGTTTATCAAATGGCAAACCTTGTATGGATATGACACAATAAACCTGTGAAAAATTTTGGGTAGGTCGGTTTTATAGATTTTATTTGTTGCAAAAGTGAGCATCTTGCCCATGCTACAGAACATTTTGTAAGGCCAAAAATACAAACGAAGGCCTACAGGCGGTAGATGGCACCTTTGCTACCTACTACAAGCTTCATTGTCAATGAGCACCTCGATGCCATCAATCACATTTTGAGATCATACGAATTTATTCAGTGAAAGTATAAACACTCTTTTGGATATGAACAAAGTAATTAAACTATTCTATGCGGGTCTATTCTTATTGTTTTTCTCTAATTATTCACCCGCTTTTGCTTTCAAAGCAACCCATGCTCACTCAGCAATGAGTAGTTACTCAGAAGTTCCTCCCCTACCTCACCTTACCAAGGAAAACGCACGAAATATAAAACGTGCCGAAAAAAAAAGAAAAAAACTAGCCCGGAAGCAACAAAAGCTCAACCGATTTTTAAAGTCACGGTTGGGCAAATGGTTGATTAAAAGGGCGATCAAAAAACAAGAACGTCGCCAAAAAAGATGGCAGCGCAAATACGAACGTAAAAAGAAACGTTGGTTGGCCAAAGGCAAAGACATTACCAAACTAAAAAAGAAACAAAGAAGAGGAAACCCAAGAACCGGAGTTCTATTGATCGTGATTGGGGCTTTGTTCTTTTTTGTATTGGGTACCTTAAGTCCATTTGATATCATAGGAATCATTTTGGCAGCCTTAGGACTGTTCTTTATTTTACTGTATTTGTTGACTTAAACGTTTGTAAAACAGTTTTTTATCCCTTTCTTGTAACTGTTTCGCCAGAT
>CALDJV010000755.1 GCA_937899305.1 uncultured Cytophagaceae bacterium | reverse complement strand
CATTTTTTGTTTCGTTTTTTTTGCTGTAGAAAAAAATGAAAGGCTTAATGAAACCCAGTTGTTGAGATTTTAACTTGAACTTCGGAACTGGTATTTATTAGAAATAAGCAAATTTTTGACCTGCGAAAGGTCAGTTATTAATCAATTATAGTCATATGTGGGACCAAAAACTTTACAACCAAGCCATTGACTTTGCGGGAGAGGCACACAAAAGTCAAAAAATTCCTGGATCTGAAATTCCTTATGTTACCCATGTAGCAAGGGTGGCCAACGAAGTAATACTGGCTTGGGTTCAAAGCACTACCAAGTTTAGAATAGACTACGCAATTGCCTGTGCGCTCTTACACGATACCATCGAGGACACTACAGTTACATTGAATCAAATTGCGAAGACATTTGGCGAAGAGGTAGCAGCAGGGGTGTTGGCTTTGACCAAAGATGAAGGACTACCCACCAAAGAGGCGCAAATGCAGGATAGTTTGGACCGAATTTTAAAACAATGTGTAGAGGTAAGGATTGTAAAAATGGGCGATCGAGTTGATAATTTAGGCAAACCACCTCATTATTGGGATGAAGCCAAAAAAAGGCGGTACCAGCAGGAAGCCCAACTGATTTTGAATCGGCTGGGAGGAGTCAATGATTGGATAGAAGCTCGTTTGGAGCAAAAGATCAAAGAATATGCTCAGTATTTTTAGAGTGAACTATCTAACGAACGAAGCTTTTTGGCCACTGTTTGGCGAGTGGTTCCAGTAAGGTCAGCAATGTCCTGTTGTGATAAGAGGTTAAAAACATTATGAACCACCCCCCGTTTATCTTTTATTTCGTGAGAGAGTTCTTTTTGTAAATTCTCAAGACGTGCCTCAATGTTGCCTCGAGTCATATAAAGGAGGCGAGTTTCGGCCTTGCTCCATCGCCCTACTACCGTGATGTTAAACCACTCTGATACGATTGGGTCGTGGACAATCATTTGTTTAAAAAAATTTAATTCATACACTGAAGTCTGCGCTCCGCTAATGGCTTGGGCAAATTCAAAGAAGGGGACGTCTTCGCCCAGATAGTTCAGATTACCAAAGGTTTCGCCTGGAGTAAGCACATCATAGATCACCTTTTCGCCATTGCTGGCATAGCTCCCGATTTTTACCACCCCTGATTCGATAAGGTAAATGTAGTTTTGGGGAGAATTTGGTAAATAAATGTATTCACCCTTCTCAAACTCTTTAAGTTTTACTTTACCTTGAGTTTTGTATTTTGCCGAAGTGGTAAGATATTCGTACAACGAAAAGTCATTCATGAAAGTCATACTGAGCCGAGTTTAGAGTATGTTTAAATTTTGCCCTCCCTGGTAACAAGTTGTGGTTGTGATAATACCACAACACCCACCTTTTGAAAACAGTTAGAAAAATTAATTTTTAAACATACACTTGCCTTATTTTAATGTGTAATATAGTTGTTTTTTACGAATCTATGGCGATGGCTGAAAAAAACGTATAAACGTTGTGTTGATTGCTTTTGCCTATGCACAATCTGCCCCTATTGATGATATCAATCATATGTAGTACGCCCAAGAATGCTACGACCTAGGGTAATTTCATCGGTATATTCAAGTTCGCTTCCGATTGGGATTCCTCGGGCAATGGTGCTGATCTTTACCCCACATTCACGTAGTTTTTTGGTAAGATAAAATGTGGTGGTATCTCCTTCCATAGTAGGGCTTAGCGCAAATATCACCTCTTTGACCTCTGAATCTGGAACTCTTTTAAGCAATGAGTCAATGTGTAAATCACTAGGAGAAACCCCTTCCATTGGAGAAATGACCCCTCCTAAAACGTGGTACAATCCCTGATATTGAGCGGTATTCTCAATGGCCATTACGTCCTGAGAGTCTTCTACTACACACAACAACGAACGATCTCTTTTGATACTACTGCAAATGTTACAGATTTTGGTATCAGAAATGTGATGACATTGCTCACAATAGATGATCTCTCGACGAAGTTTGAGAAGTGTATCAGTAAGCGCAACAGTTGTTTTTTCGTCTTGCTTTAATAAATGAAAAACTAATCGTAGTGCAGTTTTTTTTCCAATACCTGGTAGTCCGGCAATTTGGTCTACTGCATCCTCGATTAGTTTAGAAGAAAATACCATAAACCATTAGTGAGCGGTACATTATTTGTCAAGTCTTCCCAAGAATTCTAATAA
>CALDJV010000754.1 GCA_937899305.1 uncultured Cytophagaceae bacterium | reverse complement strand
ATCTATCTAAATTCAACTTTTGAGGACATACACATTTCAATGATAAAGCATAAGCTCGTAATTGGGTGCATTTTAATGTTTGTTTACTTGGCTACCAACGCACAACAAACTCAGTATATTTCACCATCACACAATATAATAGAGCTTACTTCATCCTTAGAACTTTATCAAGACACCAGTACCCAACTCACCTATCCTGCCATAAAAAATGCTGCTTTTCAATCATATCGGCAATTTCATCACTCCATAAAATCTCGAAAAATGAACCCCGATAAAGTGTATTGGGGGCGTCTTGCTTTACAAAGTAAATACCCTACCGACCAAAGTTTTGTGCTGTATTTGGGTACTGCCAATTATTGTGAGGCATATATAGTAACCGCTGGCAAAACCCATCAACAACTTACCGGACGATTGGTGCCCCTGCCACAACGCCAGGTCAAAGAAGGACGTAATGCTCCTATTTCGCTGGTATTGCCTCAGGAAAGTAAAAATCAACCCACTCTTATTTATTTTCGCTTCCAAAACATAGATCACCGCCCGTTTGGATTTGCCCCCAAGCTTTACACTGAAGCGGCTTGGCAAACTCAATTTATGTTGCGAGATTTGGGTCAGGGTATTTTCAACGCGCTTATGGGTACTTTGGTATTGTACTTATTAAGCCTGAGTGTATTACTGAAACAACGTGATTATGCATATGCTGCTTTTTATTTGTTTTTTGTCTCCTTATACTATTTGTCTAGCAAAGGGATTTTGCTCGAGCAACTGTTGCAAAAATATCCGAAAGTCAACGAATTGATCTGGCCCAATGCCTTGGTATTTTCGATACTTTCATTGATATTACTTATCCGCTCGTTTCTAAATACTCACAAAAACCTCAGGGTATGGCACCAAGTATTGACGATTTTATTAATTATTTATATCATTGTTGGTAGTAGTACCCTCATTGCTTTACCCATTTGGTTCAATATTCAACTATTTGACCAAACCATGCTGGTTCTGGGCCTGCCCTCGGCCATCGTTTTGTTAGCCACCTCGATTTCGATATTACGAAAAAACATAAAAGAAGCCCAGCTTTTTGCTTGGAGTAATATCCAACTAGCCCTCCTTTTTTTGTTGTTCATTCTATACCTTTTCTTTTACTATAGTAGCAATAATAGTTCTATACTTTTGCAACTTGGATATGCAGTTCAAGGCATCATGTTTACCATTGCTTTTGCCCAACGCATGCGCATAGTAGAACAAGAAAAACGAGTAGCACAGGCTCAACAAGTACAATTGATTGCGGTGCAAAACGAACTACTCGAGCAAAAAGTACAGGCCAGAACCCAAGAATTGAAGGAAATCAACCATAAAATATCGGATAACAATCAAGATATTGAGAAAAAAAATGCCACGCTGACCCAACTACAAGAAGAAATAGAGACGCAACGAGACGTCATTGAATCCCATAACAAAACACTTATCCATCACAATAAGCTCATTAGTCAAAGTATTAGAGCAGCCCAAAATATCCAACAAGCTATCTTGCCCAATCAACGTAAACTGGATTATCTACTCAAAGATCATTTTATTATTTATCGTCCCAAAGATGTGGTTTCAGGGGATTTTTACTGGCTCAATGAGATAGATGACTACACTTACTTGGCTACGGTAGATTGTACCGGACACGGAGTACCTGGCGCATTGATGGGAATGATTGGGAACATCTTGCTGGATAAGATTATTCGGGTAAAGAAAATGACTGATCCAGCCCAAATCCTTCAGCAATTACAAGATGAGATTTACATTACACTTCGCCAAGAAGAAACTCAGAATAATTATGGGATGGACTTGGCTTTGCTCATTTTTAAACGAGGAGAAACCCATAGCACGATTCGTTTTTGTGGTGCTCGGCATTCATTGCATTATTACAACCCTCACACCAAAGAACGGGGCACCTTCAAAGGGGATCGTAAATCTATTGGAGGGTTACAAAACAATGAGGTATGTTTTACCACCCAAAAAGCCACCCTTCCTCAGGGCACGTTTATTTATATTGGAAGCGATGGTATGGAAGATCAAAATAATCCTCAAAGAAGGCGGTTTAGCTCAAAAAGAGTCATTCAAACTTTGGTAGATGGGGCCAAATTGCCTCTCGACCAGCAAAAAGAAGCCCTTTTACAGACCCTGGAGCATTTTATGAATGGAGCCACTCAACGTGATGATATTTTGATTATATGTTTTCAGGTGTGAAGCGGTTGATCACTTGGTGAGGTATATCTTTCCAATTCGTAAAAACTCCTCCTGAAGACAAAATGGTAGATGCTCAAAGCCGGAACCTAATCGGGATAAAAAGTTGTTGCTTAACATTTTTCCCTCTCTGTCGAGCAGGTACCCAGGGAGGGCTTTCTTTCAACACCCGCACCGCTTCCTCGTCACAGCCATGCCCTATTCCTTTGTTTACCTTGATTACCCTTAAAGTACCATCTACTTCTATAAGGCACCTTACAACTACTACGCCTTCAATCATTTCCTGACGGGCTTTACTAGGGTATCTCAAGTTTCGCTGGATAAAACGATAAAACACCTTCATTCCACCCTTTGGAGTAGCGCGCCTCTCTATCAAAGAAAACACCTTTTTCTCAGACTTTTTCACTTGAGCAAATATATCCTGACCAATAAATACTCCTGTCAATATCAAGCAAATTATCAATATTCGTTTTTTCACTAATTGATCCGTTTACAATTCAAACTTTATAATTCTACTCATTTTTACTCTTACTGGCTTGCCTCGTTGTTTCCCTGCATTCCAAGGGGCCGATGCCTCAATCAACCTTACTGCTTCTTCGTCACAGCCAGCACCAATGCCTTTCACCACTTTTACATTGCTCAGGCTTCCATCCATTTCTACTATAAACTGTAGCACCACCATTCCCTCAACCCCTAGTTCTCGCGCCTTCTTAGGATATTGTAAATTATTCTCAATGAACTCTTCCAGTTTCACAAGTCCACCCTTGGGAGTAGGCGGTACTTGTACAATCAAAAATATGGGTGCATCAGTACGCGGATTGTAATCTCTGATGTATTTCCCTTCTAAATCAAGGTAGATTTTCTTGTTGCCCAAGTACGCCAGTGCCTTTCCCTGAGCATCAAAGTTTTCTAGTTTATCATATTTACAAGGCACTACTTCCTTACCCTGTTGATCCACAAAACCAAATTTCTTCTCTTTTGACTCCACCACCAAACGTCCGTATTTCATGTAAGTAGCCACTGCTCGGTATTTAAAGGGGCTCAATTGCTGCCCACTGGTTTTGTTTACCAATGCATACATCCCATCTTTCAAGGCTTTTACCAGGTTCGTTTTTTGCTGCCCACGAGCAATCACCAAAAACAATTGTTCGTATTTTGGAGTCACCGTTACCTTTCCCATATGGTTTAAGAATCCCCATTGGTTGTCTAGCTCTACTTTGGCATACCCTGCCTGAAACGACAAAGCATTTTGGTATAAAGGCCTTACTACATATACTCCTCGAGGGTTGATGTATCCCCATTGGCCATTTTTTTGTACCGCCGCCAGGTTTTCCTGAAACGAGCGTGCTTTCTCAAATTGAGGTTCAATTACGATTTGTCCTAAGTACCCTTTGTACCCCCAGAGGCCATTGTCTGCCTGAAAAAGTTTAGGAGTTTTAGAAGTTTGGGCATTGGTTATTTGAGTCACCCACAACACCATACTGCAAACAAGCAATGCTTTTGAAATATGTTGTTGTACTGTCAAGTAAAAATTTGGCAAATACATTCAGAGATATGAATTATAATTTAAACAATACTGGAAAAGATCGTTTTACTCTCACGATTTTTCCTTGATGCTTACCTGGTTGCCATTTTGTAAAGCTTTTAATTAACCGCACTGCTTCCTGATCACAGGCTTTGTCAATGCCCTTGATCACCCTTAGTTGGCTTACTGAGCCATTTTTTTCTACCACAAACTCTACAAATACTCGCCCTTCAATTCCAGTTCGGCGAGCTAAACCCGGATAGCGTAGGTTTTTTGTAATGTGCTGAGATAATGCCTGTAGACCCCCAATGGGTTCCGCGGGTTTTTCGGGAATGGTATAAATGGTTTGATCTTGATTACCTTCAATATGATCAGTTTTTCGAGAATCAACCGTTGATTTTTCACTACCCACATTTAAGTTCATAAACCCCACAATGATCACAAAAGCCAATGTGATAAACACCACGTATTTAATATTCATAAGTATAGTTTATTCTTAATCTTGTACAATAAATTTGACATCACGTGCCGAGTTCAAAAACATGACGCCATCCGCAGTTAGTTTTCTTTTATAAGTTTTTCCTTTCAGAGTATACACCACATAGCTACAGTCCGAATTCAGGCTAAACTTTATGTTTAGCAAAGTGTTCGCACGATATTTAAAAATCATTTCCCCGTCAAATTCTGAAGGGCAAGGTTGGGTTAGGTCTTCATTGGTGATGTAAAGCGTATACATATCATTTACCAAGTGCTTATCGGTCACTTTTAGAGTAAAAGATTCTTTGATACCTTTTGTTTTAAAAAACACCAAATCATAGGTATTAGTTTTTGCCAAGGGGCGAAACAAAGGATTTATTTCACAACTTGATAGTAGTAATCCTACAAAAATGAAGTAAATGCAGTATTTCATAAGATTTGAGGGGAAATAATTTCCCCTCAATATCTGGTAAAATATTTATTTCTTGAAATCTAAAATGGTTTTCTCGATAATGTCGGCACATTCGTGAAGCTCTTCCTCAGTCATCACCAATGGTGGAGCAAAACGAATAATATTACCATGGGTAGGTTTCGCCAACAAACCATTTTCTTTCAGAGCGAGGCAAATATTCCAGGCAGTATCGCTGTCTTCTGAATCATTGATCACAATGGCATTCAGCAAGCCTTTCCCTCTTACTAGATTTACCAAATCGCTTTTTTGAATCAAGGCATTCATTCTATCTCTAAAGATATTACCCAATTCAAATGCTTTTTCGGCTAACTTTTCGTCTTTTACTACTTCCAACGCTGCCATAGCTACTGCACAAGCCAATGGGTTTCCTCCGTAGGTAGACCCATGTTCTCCTGGCTTGATGCTTAACATTACTTCGTCTCGCGTCAAAATCGCTGATACCGGAAATACTCCACCCGACAAGGCTTTGCCTAATATCAAAATGTCTGGTTGGAAACCTTCATAATCACAAGCCAACATTTTACCAGTACGCGCAATGCCAGTTTGTACTTCGTCGGCAATAAACAATACATTTTTGGCTTGGCACATTTCATATGCCTTTTTTAGGTACCCTTCATCGGGTACTACTACACCTGCTTCTCCTTGAATAGGCTCCACCATAAATCCGGCTACATTAGGATCCTCCAGTGCCTTCTCTAAAGCGCCCAAATCGTTGTAGTCAATAAGCTCATAACCAGGCATGTATGGGCCAAATCCATCTTTTGCCGTAGGATCAGTAGAAGAAGAAATAGCCGCCAAGGTACGCCCCCAAAAGTTGTTTTTCACAAAAATAATCTTGGCCTGATTGGCAGGGATGCCTTTCACGGTGTAAGCCCACTTACGGGTTAGTTTTAGGGCAGTTTCTCCCCCTTCCACTCCGGTGTTCATAGGCAGCACTTTATCGTAGCCAAAATACTCAGTAATGTACTTTTCGTAACTCCCCAAGACATCATTGTGAAAAGCGCGTGAAGTAAGGGTTAGTTTTTGGGCTTGCTCGTTCAAAGCATTCAAAATCTTAGGATGGCAATGTCCTTGGTTGACCGCACTGTAAGCAGATAAGAAATCAAAGTACTTCTTACCCTCTACATCCCATAAATACACCCCTTCTCCTTTGGCAAGTACCACAGGAAGTGGGTGATAATTGTGCGCTCCATACTTGTACTCTAAATCGATGGCCTCTTTACTAGAGGTAATTGTCTGCATCATACTAAATAATCTTTTGCGTGTTTGTGTCAACTTTTTAGGGAATAAAAACAATTGGTATCCGTCAGTCAAACGATTGTGGTATAGTTGTCTGGTTACACGATGCATTGCAAACCGACTAATGGGAGCTCTACAAAGCTAAACCATTTGGCCATATCACAATAAAACAATTCATGACTTCAATCAATTATTTTTGGGGTATTCCCTTTCATCACTCGCGTTACGTCGTACCTAAAAAGTCATTGGAAATATAATTATCTGGATTCAAAATTAGTCAAAATCAGGAAGCTTTAAAAAGCAAAAAACTTGTCTGAAGAGCAAATGTGGGCCTATTGAGAATAGGGCTAGATATTTTTTTTGTTTTTTTTATGATGCTTCCATAAATCTACCTGATTTTGTCGTGCTTATCAGCTAATCTGATGCATCAGCGTATACCAAACATTGGTTTATAAAGGTCAAATCCCATCAGGATCAAGTTATCCAAGCTTTTTTTCAAGAAGGTTCGATAGTTTGGGGAATATTTTGTAGATTTGCGGCTCGCTTTTCTTACATCCAATTTATTAATTGAATATTAAAGCTCTGTAACAATGGCAAGGATTTGTGAAGTAACCGGTAAGAGAACTCGGTCAGGAAATAACGTATCTCACGCAAATAATAAAACCAAAAGAAAGTTTTATCCAAATTTGCAGAAAAAGCGCTTCTTTTTAGAAAGCAAAAATGAGTGG
This sequence comes from uncultured Cytophagaceae bacterium, assembly GCA_937899305.1. Lineage (GTDB taxonomy): Bacteria > Bacteroidota > Bacteroidia > Cytophagales > Microscillaceae > Microscilla. Next base: position 5,792 of record CALDJV010000754.1, on the reverse strand, counting down.
ATTACTTTGAAAGTTTCAACTCAGGCAATTCGTACCATCAATAAAAAAGGTATTGAAGCCGTATTGAAAGAAGCTAAAGAAAAAGGTCTTTTGAAGAAAGGTGTATTGGCTTAATTATAAGAAGTCTTGATACATATACTTTCCCAATCAAAGTTATTAGATCGTTGATAAATGTCCTTGTAGGATTTTATCAACGATTTTCTTTTTTATACTCACCATCATTATTCTGGTAACAATTGCCGATACTCAGTAAGTTTGGTCTCTAGCATTGATTTTAGCTGTTGCAATTCCTCGATTCTTTTGGCTACCAAATCTACCCTTTCCTCAAAAATAGTGATCTTCTGAGCTGTGGGTACTCTCCCGCCTTTCCAATCTTCTAACCAATATTTGATTTCGTCTAGCCTGAAACCAAAGCTTTTGGCTCGCTTTACAAACATTAACAACTCTATAGTTTCCTCAGGATAATCTTTGTAATTATTGGCCAGGCGGTGCTGTTTGCTCAACCTGATCAACCCTTTTTTCTCATAAAACCGAATGGTGTCTTTACTCACTCCAGTTTTTTTAGAAAGTACGCCTATCAGCATTTCACAATATTTTTAAAGTTTATTGAAACCCTGGAGTTAACTCCATACTGTATAATCATAATATAACCAATTACATTTAAATCATGCAACAAAACCAATTACAAATACTCCAGCAACAACTTCAGGGTTTGCCTCCAAAAGTTCAACAAGAAAAGTTTACCCAAATCATTCATCAAATAGTGCCCATGTTTGATACCTGTGGCATTGCAATTACCCAACTCTCAAACGAGCAATGTACCACTACAATGGCGTCCGAAAAACGGGTACATAACCAAATTGGAAGCATTCAATCGGCTGGCATCATACTTACGGCCGAAAGTGCAATGGGTTTGGCAATCGGTATCCATTCGCCTCCTCACTTGGTAACATTGGTGCGTAATGTCAACACTGATTTTTTAAAAAAGGTAAAGGGAGATATTCAAGCTCAGGCCAAACTCTCTCCCGAGCAAATTGCATTACTCAATACCCAGGAAAAAGGCAGCATCGAACTCCAGGCAGTGGTACAAGATGAAACGAAGGCCACGGTGGCCACTTGCAAAGCGACCTGGGTTTGGTTTCCAGCCAAAAGTTAATAAGTATTACGATATTTCATACCACTAACGAAATACCGTATAAAACCACATCTATAAGTAGTCGCATTTCGTGACTATTATTAGAAATAGTAAAAATTATACCACTGATTATCAATCACTTATAAAAAATTTCACAACTACATCATTTTATGGCACCTGATTTGGGTTATATTGATCAAAGATATTTAATAAGCTTTGTGGTTAGGAAAAGAAAAAGACGCTGTTTTGCAGCGTCTTTTTTTTGTGCCTTTGGTTGTTATAATATTGTTCCGCCTGCGGCTTATTGTTGCATTGTTCCGCTTCGCTCATTGCTGCATTGTTCCATTGTTAGTTCCTTCGGCTTCGCTCAGGACTTCGGGTTACGCGAAGCGTACACTTTTCACTTTACGTTTTTCATTTTTCATTTAATTACTACCAACCGAAGAAACTGTGGACTATGGACCGTCGACTGTGGACTAAAGAAAAATCAATCCCCCTCATCAGGCAGCACCTCAATGTCTTGGATCAACACTTTTTTGGCAATGTTTTTTCCGGTAAGCGTTGCCGCCAACCCACCCAAGGCCGTTTCTTTGTAACGGGTCTCCATACTTTCTCCGATCTCTCCCATGGCAGCTACACATTCATCTACTGGTATCACTGCATTGACATCGGCAATGGCAATTTGCGCTGAAGAATACGCAATGGCGGCGGCACTGGCATTGCGCACCACACAGGGTACTTCAACCAAACCAGCTACCGGGTCACATACCAGTCCTAGCATACACTGAATGGTAATCGCTACCGCATTAAATACTTGATCTACGGTGCCTCCAAGGCAAAATACAATGGCCCCCGCACCCATGGCTGCGGCAGTACCAGTTTCGGCCTGGCACCCCCCTACCGCACCAGCAATGCTCGCATTTCGCTCAATGATGAGTGCAATACCCGCAGCCACTAGCAGACCTTCACCAATTTTTTCATCCGAAAGCTGGTGCAAAGTCTGTAGATTGGTCAGTATACCAGGCAAAATACCTGAAGCACCCGCAGTGGGGGCTGCCACTACCCTGCCCATACAAGAGTTGACTTCCTTGGCAGCCAACGCGCTGGAAATGACCATTGTAAATTCTTTGGAAAGCACAGTAAGCGGATGATTATATACTTTTTTGGCTCCGTTATTAATCATTCCCGAGCGAGAAGTCATATCTCCGGTGAGTCCGGTTTGTACTGCCTCTTTCATTACTTCATAGGCCTTCAGTAGACCTACCCAAATTTCTTGTTCGGTCCTTCCTTTCTGCTCCATCTCATATTCTAACACTGGGCGATGCAAGGGAATATTCTGATCTTTGCAATACTGTCGCCAGCTTTCAAAATCTTCAAACAATAATGCCATAATATATTATTTCTCGTGTGTTTTGTCTTTTTTGATTCGTTGTTTTCAACAGAGAAGTCTTATTAACTTCATACATTGGTATCTAAAAGTACAAATAAAACCGATGAGTTCCGACCTAAAGTTCTAAAGGTTAAAAAGTGGCTGAGATTGGTTCTTACAGGCTTATTTGCTCATTCACACTAGTCACAAAATAAAAATAATGTATGGATACAATAGATAAAAATCTGTTTTGATTTATCGGCTAATCCAAATTTTAAATTAGTTTTACCTTCATTTGTTTCTCAAAAAAGTTGACCCCCAATACACGATGACTACAGAAAAATTTACCTGGAACCTCGATAATGCCACCATTGAAGGGAAAATCTGGAAGACAAGTCGCTCTCCCAAGGGAGTAGTTGCTCTAGTCCATGGTTTTGGTGAACATGTTGCCCGTTATCAGCATGTTGCAGAATATTTTGATCAACACGACCTTGCGCTGGTGGGATATGATCAGAGAGGCCATGGGAAATCGAGCGGAAAAAGAGGTCATGTCAAAGATTATAATTGGTTGCTAGAAGATGTAGACCGTTTACTCCAAAAAACTCAAGAGGTTTTCCCAAATATTCCCATTATTCTTTATGGACACAGTTGGGGAGGCAACATTGTCACTAATTATTTACTCCAAAAAGATACTTCATTGTTGGCAGGAGCAGTGGTTTCTTCTCCTTGGTTAAAATTGGCCTTTGATCCTCCCAAAGTTCAGTTATCAGTAGGAAAACTCATCGGCAAACTATTTCCAGGCTTCACTCAATCTAATAATCTGGATGCCAGTGAATTGTCCGCTGATTTAGAGGTAGGCAAAGCTTATCAGGCCGATCCATTGGTTCACGGAAAAATCTCAATTGCAACGTTTTTAGGAACCCATCAATCGGGCTTATGGGCTTTGGAAAATGCCTCAAAGCTTCAGTTAGACACCTTTCTTATGCATGGCACCGCCGATAAAATTACCTCACACAAAGCTTCGCAAGAATTTGCTCAAAAAGCCAGTGGGAAGGTAACTCTACAACTTTGGGAAGGCTTGCGGCACGAAACGCATAACGAAGTAAATAAAACTGAAGTATTGAAAACAGTAGCTGAATGGATTTTGAGGAAAATTGATTGATGAAGGAAAATTAGGGGTGTGCCGCTACCCAAATTTCGCCATCTTGGTAGATCTCTTTTTTCCAAATAGGTACTACTTGCTTGAGGGTATCAATCAGAAATTCGCAAGCCTCGAAAGCTGCCTTTCGGTGAGGAGTAGATACCGCAATGACTACTGCGGTTTCGCCCAAACCCAGTACTCCTACCCGATGGTAAATCGCAATTTGATCGGTTTGCCAACGTGTCCTGGCTTGCTCGGCAATTTCTTGCATTTTTTTCAATGCCATGCTTTCATAGGCTTCAAATTCCAAGCGAACTACCGCCTTTCCCTTGGTTTGGTTACGTACAGTCCCTACAAAAACCGAAAGTCCTCCACAATTTTCGGAACGAACCAGTTCTATCACTGCTTGTTCGTCTATGGTTTGGTCAGTAATTTTAAAGTTCATATTTCAAGTATAAATAGGAGTTCAATCAAATAGAAATTTTGCCCAAAAGTGTATTTCATCGATCAAATCAAGTAAGGCTTGTGGGCTCTCAAAGAAGCTGGCCTGCCTAACCACCACTTACCGGGGGAATCAAGGCAATTTCGTCATTTTCTTGCAAAATCCGATCACCCTTGGCATAATCTGAGTTTACCGCAATCATCAGACTAGCCAACCGCTCAAAATCAGGGTAGGTTTGTTGCAAATGAGCCAGTAAATGATCTACGGTGGTTTTTTCTTCCATTTCCAGTGTAAGGTGACTACCTCCAATGATATCTCTGGAGATCCCAAAAAGCATAATATTTAATTTCATACTCATTTTTAGGCTTGAACTTTTTAAATAATAATTGGTTTTTGAATATATTATATTCACAAAATTATAAAATTAACAACAAACCTCAATTTAGAGTTCTCATGCAATTACCTTCTCATATTACAGACAACCACGGACGCCCCATCAATTACTTGCGTCTTGCCGTAACCGACCGCTGCAATTTGCGCTGTTTTTATTGCATGCCAGAAGAGGGTATCAGGTACTTACCCAAAAAGCATTTGCTTTCCTATGAAGAAATGGAACGCTTGATCACGCTCTTGTCTAAGATGGGCGTCAACAAGGTGCGGATAACGGGAGGAGAACCTTTTCTAAGACGCGATCTGATTAATTTTATGCAAACGGTTTCTGAAATCGAAGGTATCCAAGAACTCAACATTACTACCAATGGGGTGCTGACTGAAAAGTATATCCCTCAGATGATCGACATGGGAGTCAAAGCAGTGAACTTAAGCCTGGATACACTCGATAAAGAACGCTTCAAACAAATTACTCGTCGGGATGAATTTGACAAAGTCATGAAATGTTTGAATGCTTTGATTGAGAGTGGCATACGTACCAAAATCAATATGGTAGTCATGGCTGGGCAAAATACTGAAGATATTCTGCCTTTGGCTGAGCTCACTCAACAGGCCCCAGTAGATGTGCGCTATATCGAGGAGATGCCTTTCAATGGAGAGGGTTTACGCAATGCTGAATTTACTTGGAATCACCGCCAAATCTTGGCTACCCTTAGTAAAAAATATCCCAATATTGAATCTTTGGCGGCTAAACCCAACGCTACTTCAATCAATTATCAAGTTCCAGGCCACCAAGGTACTTTAGGAATCATTGCCGCCTTTACTCGTAATTTTTGTGGTAGTTGCAATCGTATTCGCATCACGGCACAGGGTACCCTCAAAACTTGTTTGTATGACAATGGCGTGCTGGATATCAAACATTTGATGCGAGCAGGGGCCAATGATGAGGAATTAGCCAAGGCGCTATTGAGCGCTTTTAATCAGCGCGCCCGCGATGGTTATGAAGCCGAGAAGCAGCGAAAAAATAACCTTCCCGTTACGGAATCCATGTCTACTATTGGGGGGTAGTTTTTTTAGTTTTAAAGTCCATAGTCGACGGTCGATAGTCCATAGTTTTCTTTAGTTGGGAGTTGGTAGTCAGTAGTTCGTAGTTTTAAAGTCCATAGTAGCGCAGAGCGATACAAATGAATCATCGCCTTGCGTAACCATTTAACAATGAGCCGAAGGCGGAACAATAGAACAATTAGTTTTTCATCGCTTCGCGCAACCCGAAGTCCTGAGCGAAGCCGAAGGAACTAGCAATACAACAATGAGC
>CALDJV010000753.1 GCA_937899305.1 uncultured Cytophagaceae bacterium | reverse complement strand
CTAAATAAAACGCTATAAATCACTTACAAATTCTTTTAAGCTTTCGTTTGCTACGCACTTTTGTCAACGTATTCATCACCTTCGCTAAAAAATCCTTGATATCTTCAAACTTTTGCTCCTTTGCTTGTACACTGGCCAACCCTAGGATTTTATCATTGATGACTACACTCAAAAAAAGCTGTTGGGTAATGCTTTTGTTCATTCCTTCAGGCATTTCAAACCACCACAAGAGGGCGGCTGTTTTGTCGTCTAGGACGAGTTTTTGCATTTGCCCTTTTAGTTGTTTTTTAAATCACCCTGAAAAAAACTCTAATTCTCGAGTGGCCTGAGCAATGAGTAATTCCAGGTCAGATTTTTCTTCCAACAATGCTTCATAGGGCTTTTTATCCAAGAGCAAATACTGAAGCGCTTTGGTATCAACTGCAATCAAAGTTTCTTTGGATGTCGTCTGGACTTTGCCACTGAGTTGGAGTACATAATTGGTTTTACCATCTGCAATGGCCCAGTAAGTAGTATTTTCATCGCACTTGATTAGTTTTTGAGCTTGTAACGAGGTAATGAACAATACTCCAATGAGGGTGTAGGCTAGTTTTTTCATAAGACAGGGGTTTGATAACTATTTATTTTGATCACAATTTAACATTTATTCAGTTAACTTCTGATTATTCAGGCTTTTATCGAGTATTTGCCAAGGTCTGAATCAGGGTTTTGAAACCATGTGTTATGATCATAGCAGCTGGTCAAAGATCCACGGTCAACCGTGAACTAGAAAATCTATAAACTAAAAGGCAAAAAACTACCAACTAAAGAAAACTGTGGGCTAAAAACTAATTATTCCGCTTTGCGCTCACTTTTCGTTTTACATTTTACATTTTTCATTTAATTGCTACCAACCAAAGAAAACTATGGACCATCGACCAATGCTGTTTCCTTAAGGATTTAGGTATGTGGTGGTAATCCACGAAAGCCCCCTTTAATTCCCCCAAACGGGGGAAACGCTACTCGCCATATGGACTCGAATAGTGTTAAGGAAACAGCATTGGACCATCGCCTATGGACTCGGATGTAAAAACTACAATCTACTTTTAAAACTCAAGTAATCCACATCCACGCAATTGTCCCAATAATCGGCGGATAAACACAGAACATCACCCTGTCTTCGTTCTACCGATTGCACCAAGCGATTTTTCCAATACAACACTACCTTGACATTTTCTGGCAGTTGCTCATTCGGGTACACAAAGATATCCTGGATGAATTTTAGGGGCGAATCGGTCACGCCGCCATCATCGGTAGGCATAAAATAATCACTGGCATAATGAGGGTCATACCCCAGTTTGGGACCATAAAACTCAGAATCATCATACACATCCATAAAGCTACGGCTATTACAGGCAAAGTAGGTTCCTGCCATATTTATTTCAAGTATATCTAAATGCTTTTGGTTACCTTGATCGGGTATGTACTGCTCAAAGTAGGATGGTTTTTCATCAGCAAACACCCTCACTTTGTCAAACGCATAAGTACAAGGTATCGGATTTGTAATATCTACCCACTGACCATCATACTTCAACGTAAAAATGGTATCAGCTCCTCCACCTTCGTCCGCAAAACGCTCCCAAACATCATATTTGTCATAAATGGCTTTATCTTCCAGCAAATTTCCCGAATGATACCGTTTGCCTGAACCATATTGGATGTCGAGGCATTTCTCGAGTTCCCGATACTTCTTCAAAATCCTTACCCAATAAGAACCAAATTCCTCATAAGCCCTGACTGCCAACTGAAAGACCTCATCTATCTCTTCTTTGGTCAAATCCAGCCTGTTTTTTTTATACACCCTAATGTAAGAAGTGTATATATTACTCATGATGCTGATTCATCTTTCTTCGTTTGCGTATCTTTTGGGCGATGTTTCAGCTGTAGGCCCATCAAAAAATTGCGTAATACCTGATCTTTGCAAATGCGATATTGATTTTGCCCAGGTTTGCGAAAAAAGGCGCTCAACTCGTGTTTACTTAATTTGAAATCGGCTAGCTCCAAGATCGCCAACATATCCTCACTTTGTAAGTTAAGGGCAATTTTTAACTTGCGTAAAATCAAATTATTGGTCAGTTTCTTTTCAGGTTTAGGTGGTTCCCCCTCTCGTTTTCCTCGCTTCAGCGCAATAAACCCATTCAGAAAGGTAGCCAACGGCTTGTCGTGCAGTTTTTTAAACTCAGGATCCTCTTCTTTTTTGAGCCAATCACTGATCTCGGCTCGAGTAACAGCGACCTCTACCAAACCAAAAATCTCAATCATTTGATCATCGCTCAAGTCAAAGGTGTAGCGAAGACGCTGAAGTACATTATTATTATCCATGTTGTTATTTACGCTTAATTTATCAATTCAAATTGCCCAAAATCCTCTGCGATCATTTTACCTGCAATCCTGGAATCTCTACCATTTCATTGGTATCTTCTTCATAGGCCACTCCTGCTACCCTAAAGCCAAATAAGTTGAAAAAATCGTCTGCATATCCGTCCAAGTCCCCAATATCGGGCAATGTTTCGGTAGTTGCTTGTTCCCATAGGGCCGCTACCTTGGCTTGTACATCACTTCGCATTTCCCAATCGTCTACCCTTATTCGTCCCTGTTCATCAGTAGTCATATCGCCTTGGTACAGCCTATCCTGAAACAGACGTTGAATTTGTTCAATGCATCCTTCATGAATTTGGAGTGTTTTCATGACCTTATATAACAAGGAAATGTACAGCGGAATGACCGGAATGGCTGCACTCGCCTGGGTCACCAATGCTTTGTTAACCGACACATAGGCTTGCCCTTCTATGTTCTTCAATGCTTCGGTAATGGTAAAAGCAGTAGCTTCCAAATCATCTTTGGCTCGTCCAATGGTACCTTTGCGATATACAGGCTCAGTGAGTGCTGGACCAATGTAAGAATAGGCCACTGTTTTGGCCCCTGGTGCCAACAAGTTTTCTTGATGCAAAACATCCATCCACATTTTCCAATCCTCGCCTCCCATTACGGCTACCGTATTTTTAATGTCTTCTTCTGAGCATGGGTCAATTTTTACTTCTGATACAATTCCGGTATGAAAATCCACCGTCTTGTTTTGGAAAACACCCTCCACCGGTTTCAATACCGAACGGTGTTTTACTCCAGTGTCAGGGTGGAGTCTTACTGGAGAGGCCAAACTATAGACCACCAAGTCTACCTGCCCTAAGTCCGCTTTGATTAAATCAACCGTTTGCTGTTTGATTTCATGAGAAAACGCATCCCCATTGATGCTCTTGGCATACAAACCAGCTGCTTGGGCCTGCTGTTCAAAGGCTGCACTGTTATACCATCCTGCGGAAGCGGTTTTACCGGGCTTGGGTGGTTTTTCTAAAAATACCCCTACCGTAGCTGCATTTGCCCCAAATGCACTGGTAATTCTTGAGGCCAATCCAAAGCCAGTGGAAGCACCAATTACCAGCACTTTTTTGGGCCCATCGATGGTTCCTTTAGACTTAATGTAATCGATTTGATTGAGTACATTTTGTTCACACCCTTTAGGATGGGCAGTAAGACAAAAAAAACCACGAGTCCTTGGTTTTATAATCATAAGGTCTTTATTTTTTTGTGATAAGTAACACACCAAAAATAACTTTTCGGTTTAGGCCTGATCTTTCGGCTTGATACTTCGTTAATTTTTTTGCCCGTAGCTATGCTACGAACGCAAAAATTGCCTTGTCTCAAACCAAAATCTCTAGGCTGAAATCAGAAACTTTATTTTTTCAGTATTACTAAGGTGCTTTTACACTTGCAATATTAGTTGAAGTTACTCAAAGTTTCCCTAAAATGGCTTCGGAATTATGATGAGTGGCCTTGTCCTATTTGGCTTAGGATCAAATCGTCGTCAATGTTGGTATCGTCAGCCAACAAAAACGCCTTACTGATGATAAGGCTCAAAATAGAGTCTCCTTCGAAAGGTAAAAATATTTTTCCTCCTTTGGTTTCTGCTTTGCGATCGGGCACAATGCACAGGTATTGATCATTCGGTTTCATCAAAATATTGGAGCTTCCTAAGTTGATTTTGTAGGTACGGCGTTGCCCAGTCACAACCAAAAAGTTACCCTCAAAAGCACATTGTTTGGCAATTTTCAACCTTGGAATGACCCGCTCCAGTATTTCTTTGCGATTGCGTGCCGACACCGTATCCGATTTATCACCATAGGAGTATTCATACCAATAATCCTCATAATCGTCGCGCCCATCCCAATTAGGATCACTGCCAATACTACACACGGCAATGAATAAATCAATATCTCGCATCATCTCCGAAAAAGCCAGCTCAGGCACTTCATCCATTTCGTAAGGTTCGTCAGTAGCCAGGTTATTAAAAATGGTACGTTGGGTGGTCACATAATCAAAGGTATCGCCTCCAAAGGTAACATCCAGCGAAACTTCCAGGTTGTAATGGGGTAATTGAATCGTAGGAGAATCTAAGCCATAGCCGTACGCCCCCTGATACTGCCAGGCACGTTGTTGGGCCAAAGCCCATAGTTTGTTGTGTTGTAAGATGTGGGCCGAAAAGCGATTGGAATAGGTGTTGGTAATACGCTCGGCTTCGGTCACCAGATACACCTCCCGAAACGCTTGTTTGAAGGGTTGCTTGATTTCATAGTCAAACATATAGTCGCGCCAGGCCAACACCTCTTCTACCGAAGCATCTACTGGATGCCACAAACTGACCTCTGCCTCAGCTGGAATGTCAACGGCTTGATGCTTTACATCTACCAGGCGCCCTTCGTGCCCAATGGCAGTCCATACCTGCCCTTCAGTTTCGAATCGCCATATTATTTTATGTACAATATAAGGAGCCAGTTTGTGTTTCCACAAATACTTTTCCCAATGGTCTAATGTCCACACCCGTCCTATTCGCCAAGATGCTTCTAAACGATGTCGTTGACTTTGCAGAGTTTTCTTGATGTCTTTTATCGTTGCTTTAAATGCTTTGAGTTCCAAAGAAAAAGCCCGTTTTACTTCAGCAGGATCACTTTTTTGTACTTTACCATCTGGTTTTATCCATTCTACAATGGCTTTGTGGGCGGTTTCTAGATAAGCCTGGGCAGTATATTCACCAAACTTTTGTTCTAATACCCCTTCTTCCAGGTCAAAATCGGGCATCAATTGATCCAGTACATCTTCTTCAGTTACTTGGATTTCGACACTCAATTCGTTGATACCTTTGTCCAAAGCCTTTACAAACACCCCATATTGGGTCTTATTTTTCAACAAGATAAGCTCCTGCATGGCCTCTTTATTATTCATTGCCACCAAAGCCTTAATACCTGCATTGCCTACTGAAGCTGCGGTGGCACCTTTGCCCCGCACTTTTACATAGGCTCGCTCAATTACTTTAGCAATCGCGGCATATACTTTGGTAGTGGGCACCATAGATCCTGCCCATAACAAGCCCTTGAGCATTTTGGATTTTACCCCATACAACCACGACTTATCTTCCGAAACTTCCAACACGATCATCTCCATGATGGTAGCAAAGCGATCTGCGTCGATGGTATCTACCAAGGGAGCGATGGTTTTTAACCAAGTTTTGGTGGGTTTGGCCGAACCACTAAAATGCGTAAAATGTCTGAACAACTCGTTCCAGGCGTGTTTCTCTTCTTCAGAGTTGAGGTCTACTTCGTCGGGGGCAAAATTCATCTCTACAGTGGGGTTCAATGGCAGAACACTAACAAAATAATTCACTCGATTTACACAAGTCTTGAATAATGAATATTGATGAACATACCTCTCTCCAGTCATTGAGGTATCCAGATAGGTTACTTGCTGGCTATTCACAATATGGGTATGTATATCAATTTCAGATTAGACAAGTTACCTGTGTAAGTGCATAATATTCACCCTTAAGCAAGGGCTTCCCTAACGGCTTATCCGCCAACCAATTGGGTAAGTTTTAGAAAACTCGCCACGGTATCCTGGTTTAGCAATACTTCTTGCTCTAAACTCTCTGCCTGACTATTATCAATCAACACAATGAGTTGATTGGTCTTGAAAGCCTCCCAGGCCCGATATGTTTCGGTTTCGGGATCGGCCAATTCTCGCTTAAAAGTATAGGTCTGGGCTTGGTTGCGGTTTAGAATCGTTTCTACTGCATTTTGAGTGCTTTCCTGATCGCTTTCAGCTTCAATGGCGGCGTTGTGTTGCGTAACAGTATGCTCTACTTTCAGTCTTATCAATTCACCAATGGTCACGGTTTCTTGATTGACATCTAGTGCAATTTTATTGAGCACTTTGCCTACAAAAGTTTCTTCCTGAACGGTAATTTGCATAGGTTTTTGCTATTTTTACTTGAGCAATTTATCATTTTTTTAACAAAGGAACAACCTCTCTTGATTTCAAGTTCCAACTGTTTGCTTAACCTTTTTGGAAAATATTTAAAAAAAATAGTTGGAGGGGGGAGAGATTTGACTGACTAAATGTACTAAAAGGCGTAAGGTATAAACTATAAAGCGACAATGACAATGATAAACAATTACCCATCAGGCAATACAACTACATTTGTAGGAAAAATCAATGAATTGGAAAGAATGATTATTTCCAATCAAAATATCCCCTCTCCAAAGAATACCTCAGTCTTTCAGAAAAAGAAAGCCATCAAAAAAATCAAAACCGTATTTCGCCAGCTAGACCAAGACATCAATATTTCTTCCAGAAATAAATAATATATTAATTCCTCAGTTAAGTTACATTTTAACTAATAGTTCAAATATTGAAAGCTCCGTTTCCTAAACGGAGTTTTTTTGTTTTTAAGGGTTCCTGTATATTGTATTACTGTATTGTTCCGCCTTCGGCTCATTGTTCTATGGCTAAATGGTTGCGCGAGGCGATAATTAGTTTATATTGCTCCGCTTCGCTCATTGTTGTATGGTTAAATGGTTATATAATTGAATGGTTAACGCTTCGCTTATTGCTTTATGGTTAAATGGCTGCGCGAAGCGTCCACTTTTCACTTTACATTTTTCACTTAACTAGTGGACTAAATAAAACTACACTCCCAACTAGAGAAAACTGTGGACTAAAAAAACTATTGACCATTGACTATCGACTAAACAAAACTACTAACTCCTGACTACGAACTACTAACTAAAAACCTATGAAACAATCGCGTCACTTAATTGAGCTTAATATTGGGTTGGTATTTTTGAGCACCTCAGGAATTTTGGGTAAACTCTTGACCATCCCCCCTACTTATGCCATTTTTGGGCGTTGCCTCATCGCAGCATTCGCTTTATATGTGTACATTCGTTACCAAAAGTTAGCCCTTGACTTTCGTTTCAAAGATATTCGTTTTTGGGTTTTGAGTGGTGCTTTTTTTGGCTTGCACATGGTTGCTTACTTTTTTGCAATTCAGGCTTCTACGGTGGCCATCGCCTTTATTTCTTTGTTTACTTATCCAGTAATTACTACCCTGATTGAACCGCTGTTTTTCAAACAAAACTTCGACTGGTTTAACCTCATCAGTGCCCTCATGGTAGCAATAGGCATCGTTGTGATGACGCCTTCGCTTGACTTAAGCAACAATACCACACTGGGAGTTGCGTTGGGTGTTTTGGCAGCAGCAATGCTGGCCACCCGTAACCTAATGAGCAAGCGTTTTATGCAAAATAGCCAAATATCAGGTTCGGTACTGATGTATTACCAACTAGTAGTGTCGGTATTGGTGATCGCTCCCGCAATGTTCTTTATAGATTTGAGACTAGATCTTACCAATTTTACCTATGTGGCCTTGCTAGGAATCGCGACTACCGCCATTGGTCACACCATTTTTATTACCAAAATCCGATACTTCAAGGCCAGTACCCAGAGTATTATTTCGGGCATTCAACCAATTTATGGCATTGTATGGGCCGTGGTCATCATCAACGAAAAGCTTCCCCTCAATACCATCATCGGTGGGGCACTTATCATCCTGACGGTAGTAGTAGAAAGCATTAAACAGGTGAAAAAAGCCAAGGGGTTAAATGGCTAAATGGTTTTATTATTAATTGTTCCGCTTCGCTTATTGTTGCATTGTTAGTTCCTTCGGCTTCGCTCAGGACTTCGGGTTTCGCGAAGCGACACAAAATTATAGACTAAACAAAACTACCAACTCCTGACTACGAACTACTAACTAAAAAAAACTACGAACCAAGCACTTTGGGAATTCCAATCAAATAAATGACTACTCCAAACATGTGACGAGCTTTGCCTAGTTTCCATTCGTACTGATCAGCATCTGGAATTTCAGCAATCATCTTTTGCAGGTCTTTGGGAGTATACAAACGCAGTACCGATACAAAACCATCCCATATGGTGCAAATTGGAATAAGGGGGATCAGATAGGTAAACAACAAGCGGCTCCACTTGAAGGGGCGCACAAATGGTGTAAACAGGAAAATGAGGACAAATAAAACCAAGGTGTTGATGAGTATCTGGAAGACTGATTTGTCGATGGGCTCAAAAATCCCGATGGGCACTTTTCGTTCTACTGCTTTAGCAAGAATACGCTGTGCCTGGGGTGGTTTAAAATGGTGAAAACCATTAAAAATAGTCCAAAAACCTTCGGGAGTATCCACGGGGAGGTTTGTAACATCTACTGAATTTGGCTGATAATCGATCTCCCCATTCGACTGTTGCTTTACAAACTCAAAAGCGTGGGTATTGGGGTACAAATCGCTCAAAGTTGCTCGAAAAGGCACTACTTGGTTATCTTTTAAGTGCTTGCGAATCAATAACATAGAACCTCCTCCTCCCGAGCAAAAATCAATCAAATGATGCTGTCTACTTTGTTGCAGCGCCTCCTTTAGGGTAGGGATCACCGCTCGAAATACATCAAACAGTTGCATAAGGAAGCGTAAAAAATCGGTTTGTCCTTCACGAATTACTCTTGGATACCAAGGAAAATCTTCAATTTCGAAAAGATGGAGTCGAGGCATGACAGTTTTTAGCGTTTTAGGTGACAAGCTACAAAGCTTACCTCATAACAACAAAAACAGCAAATAGTTCTTACAGGGTAGCACTTTACCCAAACACACCTTCGTCTAACTCACTTACCGGAACATATTCAGTGAAAACCCGAGGGTAAGCAAATTTTAACATATGGGTATCCAACCGAATCTTGAGTTGAGGTAACCGACGCATTTCTTTGGGCAAATAGGTCAAGTGATTCCCCCACAAATTCAACTGCTTTAAATTATCCAAATCACCCAAACTATCCGGCAAATACGATAAATCGTTGTGTTCGAGATTGAGTACCTGTAGATTGGCTAACCGTCCAATATCGGTTGGTAATTCGTC
This sequence comes from uncultured Cytophagaceae bacterium, assembly GCA_937899305.1. Lineage (GTDB taxonomy): Bacteria > Bacteroidota > Bacteroidia > Cytophagales > Microscillaceae > Microscilla. The sequence continues at coordinate 3,116 of CALDJV010000753.1, read as the reverse complement.
TAAGTCATTGCGTTCCAGATCCAATATCTGTAGCTTTGGTAACATTCCGATTGTTTTTGGCAGGCTTTTCAATTGGTTATTCACCAACTTTAATTCTTGTAAGCTTTGCAGATAACCAATTTCACGAGGTAGCTTATTGAGTAAGTTATTGTTCAGGTTGAGTTTTTGTAAATTTACCAAATCCCCAATGTCCGCAGGTAAGTTGGTGAGCTGATTATTGAACAAATACAATCGTCTGAGTTCATCTAGTTCACCTATTTCTTTGGGTAATGTACTCAACTTATGATGACTCAAGTTCAGTCTTTTTACTCTTTTGAGATTACAAATTGCTTCTGGCAACTCTTTAAAGATGGGATTGGGAATGGGTATACCCATAAAGTCCCACGCTTCCAGGTTTCTGAAGTAGGCTTCTTCTACTTCATAAGTAAAACAAAACTCCAGATATTTTCGGAGCTTTTTAGCTACCTCTTCGCCATAGTGTCCCTGCAGGCTTTTACATAGTTGAAAAGCCAGCTCTATATTGTGCTGATCGCGACTCTCTAATAACTGAAGTAACTTAGGATCCTGGTTTATTTCCATTTATCCGGCAGGTTAGCTTATTTGAAGTTAGTTCTGAACTCGTCTATTTTTTTGTTTAGTAACATGTTCAAAATAAGTGTCCGGTTTTCGGAAAAAGTTTGTTTGTCAGGCAACTTACAAAATCGGCTAATAGCAGGGCTATTTGGCTATTTTTTAAGGAAGCATGGCCAGCAAAATTGAAGTGAAAACGGACAATTATTGCGCAACTGTTACTTAACTATTACTCATACAGACAATACTTTGTTTGTACATTTTCGTTTTTTGATCATTGCATTCTTTACTTCAGCGCTTCCATTAGTTTAAACCTCAAAGCAGTAGTCAGGCACTCTACCCACGACAACATCCAATGAATGTTGGGCGAGTCTGCTGGACGCGGCTAAAGAGACTATTTCTTGAATACTTCTTTATTCAGAAAATATTTTATTATGACATAAAAACACAAGAATCAAGTGACACAAAAATCAAGACGAGCTTAAATAGCAGTTTGAAAACACTGCAATTTAAACAAAATATTTAATATAATAAGCTATTTGTGTTTCGGGGTGGTAATAATCGGTACTGGTTCACTGCTTCCAATTCTACATTTAAACGATCAAAGTCATAACATATTTCTCCTTCAGTATCTACGTCCATGTCGGCTTGTAAGGCAAAGGCTTTTTCTTTAAATATGGCTTCCTTGTCATAGGTGCAGGTAAGCATCATAAGCACATCAAACATAGACTGATCTACTACTTTAGGATTCCACCAGTACAAATAATTTTTTTTAGGTTTTACGTCATCTATCAATAAATTGATGTGTTTTTCGGGACGAATTTGCTGGTGAATTCGATGAAATATCGCTTTTAGAACATATTTTTCTACGTTTTTACGTCTAATCCGTTCATTTTCGACAGACAAACGTAGCTTTCGAATGGCAGGTATGGTATAAAAAATCGTAGAAAGAGAAATGGGTAACCCCGCACTCAACAATAAAACATCCGCCGGAATTGTGCCTTTTAAGCCGTAAAATATCCCTCCTACCACAACGGGAGCCAAACCCGCCAAACGAAGGTTCCATTGGTTTAATTTGGTCAGTTTTTCGTTTATACTGACCTCGTTGTTGTTCAATTCGCGCTCAGGTATGGGGCGTTCCCAAACCTTTAAGCTTTCACTAATATGTTCATTTTCGTCTGATGCTTCAGCCAATTCATCAAAACTGTATACGATGACTCCTTGAGGGGTCACATTCACCTCTCCGTTGTAGTTGGCCAATAGCTTTACCGCTTCTGTTTCGGCTTGACGAATACTCCATCCGGTAAGTTGTACCAATTCAGCCGCTACAATTTTACCGCCTTTGCTTCTTAAATAATGCAGAATAATTTTTTCGGTAAACCAATGGTCCTTTAATTGGTTGCTTACTCCAAAAGCGTAAGCAACTAACTGCCTGAACAAGTTGGGGGTCGTTTTTTTTTGTTCAAGCCATCTTTTTACCCTTTTGACCACCCGATTCTGGGTATTTTCAAAGTCAAAAAGATAAACCAGTTCGTTTTTTTCGTTGGTCTCAAGTCGACAAGTGTACTCTTTGATTAACTTGGGTAGCGTGTGGCGAATCCAATCGGGCGACAAACCGGTGGCTACTACGATGTCGTGAATTGTAAATCCTTGGTTGGCTTCTTTTTTAAGTGCTTTTTTGATTAGTTTTTTATACAGTCGTTGGTTGTAATTGACTTCTTTGAGGTGGTTTTCCATAGACCTACTCCCACAATTAAAATTTCAAAGTTATATGGTTTGTAATCGTACATTACTACAAGTAAAATACCATCTCCTCAGCAAACCACCTTAAAACCTGATAATCAAGCAATTAACTATCAAGCTATTGCTTACACATTGAAAAAAATGTACATTAACGATCACTTAAAGTTCAAAAATGAACACTTTCCTACATTTCACTCTAAAACTTACCAAAAAGTTATTCGTTATATAGACGAACAACTGATTATGAGCTATTCAAAAAAAATCACATGAGATACTTGGCCATCTTTGTAGTCATTATTGGTCTCACCTGGAATACAACCCAGGCTCAAGCCCCTCGGTTTAAACTTCGACCAACCAAGAAAAAAACAACAACCACTCGAACGCTCAAAAAGAAAAACAAGCTACCCAAGAAAATTTCCCGAAAAAAAAGTATTACTGATCGTTATCGTCAGAAAAAAAGACGTCGCAAAAAAGGAAGGCTCCATCCCAAACAAAAAGCACGCATTCGAAGGTAATTAGTTGGGAGTTGATAGTCAGTAGTCAGTAGTTGGTAGTTTTATTTAGTCGATAGATTCTTTAGTCCATAGCCTAAACCGGTTTGCCTGTTCCCCCTTAAACTACCAATTTTAAACCCTGCGTTAAGCATTTTGTAATTCATTCATAGTCAGTGATTTATCAATTTGGTAGTTAGAAGTCGATGGTCCAATGCTGTTTAGCGCAAGCGCAGAGCTCCCTTTGGTCGGTTCCATAAGATCTTAGGCTTATAGTGGTTATTCACGAATTGATTTTTGTGTCATTCCAAA
>CALDJV010000752.1 GCA_937899305.1 uncultured Cytophagaceae bacterium | reverse complement strand
CTAAGGGTTATAACCGTGTGATATTTAACAGTAAACGTCCTTGGAAATCAGGTCTGGCCAAAGAAATGCCAGTATTAGCTACTGAAGATCGTTGTCACGTAATATCTTTTGAACAAATACGCCTTGGAGTATGGGAAGCATTAACCGAATTTATGTATGGGAAAAAAGCCAGATTTAGTAGCTTTAAACAATCTATAAGGGAATTACGGGATGCTGTCTTTCCATATGGTAGCAAAGCAGGAACACATACTTCTTCTGGTTTAAAAAAAACTACATCTACACTCTATAATAGGATTGACACTCTATTGAGTAAAATAAATAACATCAAATCTGAAGAGAAGCGCATAAAGTATGCCGATGCAATTGTGTTATGTCTAAATAGTTCTCCAGATAACCTAAGGCCAGGGAGCAAAAAAACCAATCAGTATAGGCCAAGCCTTTGATCCTAGAGGTCAGGATGTGAGCGCTATCTCCGATCCAATACTTGGGGATATATTTGAGATTAGTGGTACTACCGCTACTCAGTTACTACATCTATCAATCATCACCCGAAGGTCATTGATAGAAGTATACAAAGACTCGAAAAGTATCCAAAGTTCAGAAATACCAAACTTTACAGCAAACGATATGGATGGAGGTAGCAGACCTATTTACATAAAAGATGGCAGCAAAAGGATTCCACTTCATTAATCATATAAAACGAACAATCAAAATATAACCTCAACCTGTGATCAAACCCAACAAAAGCACCTGTAAAAACCCGGTTCATTCAATTGAGCCGGGTTTTTATTTTTGTTTGGTCATGTCTAAAAAGTAGGCTCCTCCTTGAATTGGCTTCGATGGACACAAGCCGGGAGGCTTGCGCCAGCAACAGAAATGATCTTTCCCCCAAAACTCCGTCTTCCTGTCCTGTTTTTGTCTATGTTTTTGTCACGCTTTGTCTACGGCTGTTTTTTCCTTCTTTTGCCCCTCCTCTTTAATTTTGTTGCAATGTTTAGAAGCCTGCAAATCAGACCAACTTATTACTCTAAGCAAGTTTTATCAATCATTTATCGAACTAAATCTATAGTAAGGCATGAAACCATTCAACTACGTAAGACTCCTGCTTCTTGTGTTTATTACCTCGCTGAGTTTAAGTGGGCAAGCCCTCGCTCAGCCTACCATCACCCAACTCGAAATCAAAAAAGGAAATTTTGACTATGCTCCTGACAACGTCGAGGTCCCTTTGAATGCTTTTCAGTTGGTATTTACCTTTGACCAGAATGTACTCGCTCCCGACATGCAGTCCATCAAAACCCCTAAAAAAGCGGCGGACATGCTGGTGCTACGTTCCAGTGCTTCAGATACTGCACCTGATTTGTTAGAAGAAGCCGCTATTAATTCGGTTACCTCCACTTCAGGAGATGCAGTCATTACTGTAGATGTACTGCTTCCTGAAGATCTTCTCGCCAACCATACCTATACCCTGACTCTAGACGAAACCCAAGTAATCAGTGGAGTTGATGGCCAGTCTGCTCAACCTTACAGTATCCAATTTACGACTGCCCCCGCAGTCACTACCATTGCTGGGGTAGCCGACTCCGCTGAATTATGCCAAGGCGAAACGACCGAGTTATCACCCATTATGTTGGGCGAAAGTGCCCGATATGGTTTTGTCCCTCAAACCAATGGAGTACTTGAACTTACTCTGAGCAATCCTCTCAGTTTCGAATTTACCGGTACTCAGGCACAGGTGTCGGTACTGGGGGGTAACGGCATGACGGCTTCGGTAACCCAACAAACCAGTACCCATCTCTCCATTGAATATGACATGGGCAGTGACTTGAACACCAGTAATAGTATATTAATCAGTGGCCTGAAGGTAAAGTTTACGGCAAGTGCCGACGCTACTACTGATATCATAGTCGACAATACCGCTGGACGTTACAACATCAACGGTTTGTATCCAGGTAATGCTTCGGTAATACTAGGTACTGTAGCTGGCAAAGTAAGTAGCATTCTGGATAACCGCCTCGATGCAGGCGCGGTGAGTGGTCCTACCTCAGTTTGTTTGGGAGCATCAGCGGTATATACAGTACCTTCCATTGGGGCAGCCACTTTTTACCAATGGACCATACCCACTGGTTTTACGCCTCAAGGTCTGGTTACTCACCTAGGGGGAAACCAATGGCAAACTACCCAAAACTTCATTACACTAGAAGCCAATGCTACTGGCGCTCAGACTATCTCAGTCAAGGCTACCAACAGTTGCCGAGAAGGATCACCTTCAACCCCATTCAATATCACGGTACAATCGCTTACCCCAGTAACCGCTCTCCAGTTTAAAACACCAGCGCTCAACGCCTTTGGTGATGGCACTACCCAAAATATTCCCATTACTGCGGGCCCTCAAAATATTACCTTAGAGATGCCTGCCTCAGGAACCATTGCTTTTGCTGGGCCAGGCATCATAGACCAGACCTTCTATCCCAGTATTGTGACACCAGGAACCAATACCATCAATTATACTTTTACCAATGACTTGGGATGCCTCACTACGGGCAGCTTCACCTTCAATGTGTTAGACATTGGTAACGTAGTGACTGATTTGGCAAGTAATTATTGCGACAACCAAACCACGGAACAGGAATTTAAGGTAAAGTTAATGGCCAACGGAGTTGCAATTACACCCAGTAATATCCAGCTGACCCAAACCGCTCCAGCTAATTCTACTATTAGCCCTTCATTAGCTCCTTATAATACTGGGTTTGGCTTCAAAGTGGCCACTGCTACCGACCACGTACTCGTGCTTCGGCCCGATGTACTGGGAGCAGGCATCTATGAATTGAAAGTAACAATAGGCGCGGATGAGGTAATCAAAACTTTTGACATTCATGCCGCCCCCAATCCAGCAATTGCAGGCAATACCACGATATGCGCTGGAACCACTTCTACTTATAACGTGACACCCACTAGCAACCACAGTTATGCTTGGTCGCTGAGTGGCGGAGGGAATCCTACTAGCAGCAACGGTAGCAGTATTACCATTGATTGGGCAGCGGCAACTACTACCCAAACCTATACTCTTAGCCTCACCGAAACCAACCTGGCTACCTCTTGTGCCCAAACAGTGCAACAAACCATTACCGTTCAGGCACTCCCCAACCCCGAGATTGAAGGGCCACTCGAGGCTTGTGCTCACAGCATCCAGCAATACCAAATCAAAGGGGGCACTGTAGCAGGGCATACTTACCAATGGGAAGTGGTAGAGGGAATCATTGTAGCAGAAACCACCAATCAAATCACTGTAGTCTGGGGAGACGCCACCACTGGGCAAGTACGGTTGACTGCGACCAATCCTCAAACTTGCCAAGCCTCTACTACCCAGCCCGTCACCATTCACCCTCTTCCAGCTCCGGTTTTTGTAACGGCTAACGACGAAATATGTGCCAATAGTGAAAATGTCACCTATCAGGTAACGGCCACCAATAACACCAATATGCTGCAATGGGAGGTAGTAGGAGGCACCATTGTGGGTGGAACCCCAGGAGATACCAGTAAACTAGCCAATGTAGGACAAGAACAAATAGAAATCAATTGGAGTGATGGCAGTCAAGGGTACATCAGGGTCACCGAGGTCAGCACTCAGGGCTGTAAAGGAATCATCAGTAAGGCGATCCAAATCAACCCTTTACCAATATTGACCTTTTCGGGCATGGTAAGCCAATATTGTAATGATTCTCCAGTAGTCACCCTCTCTCCCACCGTCAATGGGGCACCTCCTGCGCTTCCTGCCAATGGTCAATTTGTGGTACGAGACGCTGCCAATACTTCTGATGTGCTAGTACTCACGAACAACGATTTCTCTCCCAATGATTTGTTCCAACTCCAGGGCGCAGGACAGTATCAAATGGTTTTTCGATATACTGATGTCCGGCACTGCTCCAATACGTCTACTCCTTTTCCATTTAGAATAGAAAAAGCCACCCTGACCACCGAAATTCAATTCACTTCTGCTGCTTTGGGTACTTTTAGTGGTTCAGGAAGTACCCAGAACATTGCCAATGTATTGGACCCTCAAACCATTACCGTAGTGACACCCACTCCTCAAACAGTCGTTTTTTCTGGGCCAGGCATGGTAGGTAATACGTTCTACCCAGGCTTTGCCAACCTGGGGCCCAACGTGATTGAATATGTGTTTACCAATACCAAAGGATGTACCACCAGAGGGAATTTCGTTTTGGATGTATTCGATGCCAGTGTTACGATCGATGGCTTGCTGTCTAATTATTGCGACAGTGAAACCTCTAACCAGGAATTTAAGGTAAAAACCAGCATCAATGGGCTCCCTATCACCCCTGGCGACATCCAGTTGACACTTACCTCGCCTATCACTACCATTTCGCCTTCACCTGCTCCATTTGGTACTGGATTTGGACTTAAAACAACCACCAGTACTGATCATATTATGGTCATTCGGCCCGATATATTGGGCCCTGGAGATTACCAAATTACGGTGGTAGTAGGTTTGAGTAGCATTACCCAGAACTTCCGAGTCAACCCTACTCCCGATCCTCTCATTTCAGGAGACGCGGTGGTATGTGCCAATACCACCTCTACTTATCAGGTACCTCCAAACAATGCCCATACCTATGCCTGGAACCTCAGCGGAGGAGGCAAGCCACTCACAGGCAATGGCAGTGCCATTACCATCACTTGGGAGCCCGCCACTGCTACCCAAACTTATCAACTCACTCTTACCGAAACCAACATCAGCACTGGATGCAATCGAACAGTGGTAAAAATCATTACCGTCAACCCCCAGCCTATTCCTGAAATTGAGGGGCCTCAAAAGATTTGTGCCAATAGTATTCAACAATATTCGGTAAAAGGGGGAGCCACTACCGGCCATGTCTATGATTGGAGCGTAGCTGGGGGAGTCATTACCAACTTGGGAGCTGATCAGATTACGGTAGTTTGGGGTAGTACGGCCACCGGAGTAGTACAATTGACCGAAAGGAACGTTCAGGGTTGTATCGCAAATGTGAGCCAAGTGATTACCATTTTTCCAATTTCGGTTCCTACTGCCATCAGTGGTGAAGACGAATTATGCGCAAACAGTGAAGGGGAAATGTATACAGTCACCGCGGCCAACCCAAATAATAGGTTGATTTGGGAGGTGGACGGAGGAACCATCGTTGGAACAGGTACAAACAGCGTCTCGGGGATAGGTCTACAAACAATCGAGGTTAATTGGGGGAATGGTAGTCAAGGAAACATTACGGTGACCGAAGTCAATGCCAATGATTGTGAAGGGGTATTTCGTAAGGTCATAAAAATCAATCCCTTGCCTCGCTTGGCTTTTTCAGGATTCAATCGCCAGTTTTGCAATAATTCATCCACCGTTACTTTGAGCCCTACCGTCAATGGTTTGCCTCCCGCAATTCCAACCAATGCCCGTTTTGTAGTAATGGACACTACCAATAGCCAAGAATTGTATGTGTTGCCCTCAGAAGTGTTTTTTCCCCAAGAACTGTTTCAGCGCCAAGGACGGGGGAAATACCACCTGGTATTTGAATATACCGATGCCAACGGATGTTTCAATAGTTCGGTACCTTTTCCTTTTACCCTGGACAACGCTCCTCAAGATGTTCAACTCACCATTTCGCAGATCGAGGGTCGTCCTAGGGTAGCATTCAATGTCACTGCGGCCAATGTAGCTACTGACTGGACCTGGCAGTGGACGTGGCAATGGGGTGATGGTTTTCGTTCGGCCAGTACCCAACAAAACGATACCTTAGATTTACTAAGCACCCAATTGCAGGCGGTAAATTACAATCTCAAATTGGAAAACAGCGTGAAATGTGATGAAACGATCCAACGGACTTTTTTGATTGACTTTGGAGTAAGAGGAAATGTATGGCAAAGGCCTACCCAGTTTACCGATAGTACCGATTTGGGTAACAACACCATAGATAGTTGGCATTGGGACTTTGGCGATGGCCAGGAATCTACCCAGCAAAACCCTAGTCATACCTATCAGAATGTAGGTACTTATCAGGTAGTGCTTACTGTAAGGCAAGGAGTGATTGCCTATTCTTTGCAAAAACAAGTCAATATTTTTCCACTGGTGGTAGTCACTCCTGATCAGCCCTATAAAGCCGATTTTGAAACAGGCAAAGCGGATTGGATCAATGACGGGGCCATACAACAAGCCGGACAATCAGTACTCAAAAATAGCTGGGCATTGCGTAGCCTCAACGCCAATCAACACATTACTGGGTCGCCCAATAATCGGGTCTGGATTACTGATAAACGTACCAATCCTGCTTTGTCAGATTCCAGTGCTCGCTTTTTTGACAACGAGCAATCCCACGTAGAAAGTCCCTTTTTCGATATTGCGGCCCTAGACCGTCCTTTACTGCGGTTCCGGTATTGGTCCGATACCGACGAGAGTTCCGATGGTGCTGTCTTGCTATATACCATCGACGACGGCAAAACCTGGCAACGTTTAGGAGACATTGGTGACGGAATTCATTGGTATGGTCATTCTCGCATTTTGGGAAATCCAGGCAAACGCAGTGGCACCGATACCCAACCGGCCAATAAAAATTGGGTAGGTTGGTCAGGAAATGCCCAAACCACTGACACTTCGAGCTCGTATTCGGGTTGGCAAATAGCTCGCCTGAGCCTAGAGGCCGTACAAAAACAAATGATTGCTCAAGGTGCCTCTCAAATCAGATTTCGGTTGGCTTTTGGTAGCAATGGTGATAGCCCGGTAGAGGGGCTCTTTGAAGGGTTTGCATTTGATGATTTTGAGGTATTGAATCAAAACAGGATGGTACTATGGGAATACTTCGGTAACCAAAGCCAACCCGAAGAAGGAAAAATAGCCCGCGATTCAGCCAAGGTAAATCCACAAGCCATCAGCATCCATTATCATTTAGGATTTCCAGCCAATGATGTCATCAATGATCAAAACCCCCACGACCACAGTGGACGCACCTTTTACTACGGCATACGCGATGCCGCTCGCCTGGCCATAGACGGTGAAGCATTGGATACGGTTCGCTGGGAAACCTGGGCCACTCAACGTTATGGAGAGCGTATTTTACGAAATTCCCCTTTTGAAATTGCCATTAACCGCCCTACTACCAGTCAAACAACCCTATCGGTTTCGGCGACCATTACCGCCCTCGAAAACTTCAACCGAAGCGTTATCTTACAAGTAGTAGTCATAGATACGGCGGTGACAGTAGATGGGAATATATTTTACAATGTGATGCGCAAAATGCTCCCTGATGCAGCAGGCACTTTTCGGGCCAATGCTTGGGCCAAAGGAGAAACTCAAACCCTCGAGTTTGACTGGGATTATGGCGACCTGGACCCAAGTGGTTTCAAAGTAGTGGTATTTGTACAAGATTATGACAACAAAGAAGTTTATCAGGCTCAAATTACCCGCCAAACAGTCAATCAGCGTCCCCAAGGTGGAGGAGAAATCACCAGCCTGAAACCAATCCCAAATTCACTTCCACTACAGGTATTCCCCAATCCAGTCACCAAGGTGCTGAAAGTCAACCTACCACTCAGGAGTCATTCTGGCAAAGTGCTTCGTTGGCAAGTAGTGGCGCTCAATGGGCAAACATTGCAAACTGGCAACTGGCAGTACATCAAAAACGAACCATTGAGTCTTGATCTCACCGGGCTGGCTCAGGGCGTGTACCTACTTCAAATCATCAATGATGGACAGGTCTATAGCCGCAGGGTTGAGAAAAGGTAAAGAAGAGAAGATAAAGAAGAACAGATAAAACAGGCCATTCATTTACATTGTTTTTTGGCTGTATCATACCTGAGCGGTTTCGAGAACCGCTCAGGTATTTTTACATGGTAAAATGTGAGTTGGCTTAAGACATTTGATAAGAGCGCCCTTTTTTGATCATCAATTCTCTTTTGGTGTTTCTCGGAGTACTATTGCCCAATTGGTCCACGATTTCTTTTTTTTCTCAATTCTGCTACCTTTGTAAGTACTTGTAAATCTGATAGAAAATATGTTTGTGAGGGAAAGTTTGGCAAATGTCCATAACTCCCAAAATTTCTATTTAGAATTGATTTCTCAACATCTTAAACACACAAAATAATATGTCCGCACAGTATGATTTAATTGTAATAGGAAGCGGTCCCGGTGGCTACGTAGCTGCTATTCGTGCTTCTCAGTTAGGAATGAAGGTAGGCGTAGTAGAAAAGGCCGAACTGGGAGGTATTTGTTTGAACTGGGGATGTATTCCTACCAAAGCTTTACTCAAAAGTGCTCAGGTATTCAACTACATCAGTCACGCTGAGGACTACGGAGTAAAAGTAGGTAGTTCTAAGGTAGACTTTGGCGGCATGGTAAAGCGAAGCCGTGAAGTAGCTGGTGGCATGAGCAAAGGGATTCAGTTTTTGTTTAAGAAAAATAAAATTGATCATATTGCCGGATTTGGAAAGCTACTCAAGGGTAATCAAGTAGAGGTAACCGCCGAAGACGGTAAAAAAGTAGTATATTCTCCTAAGCACGTGATCTTGGCTACTGGAGGGCGGGCTCGCCAATTGCCTAGTTTGCCCATTGACAACGAAAAAATCATTGGTTACCGCAAAGCCATGGTACTCGACAAGCAACCCAAGTCGATGGTAGTGGTAGGCTCAGGAGCCATTGGGGTAGAGTTTGCTTACTTTTACCACACTATTGGCACCGAAGTAACTGTAGTAGAATACTTGCCTAGTATTGTACCCAACGAGGATGCCGACGTGTCTAAACAATTGGAACGTATCTACAAGAAGAAGGGCATGAAGATCATGACCAGTTCGGAGGTAACCCACGTAGATACCAAAGGTAAGAAATGTAAGGTAACCGTAAAAACCAAAAAAGGCGAACAGGTAATTGAGTGTGATGTAGTGCTTTCAGCAGTAGGAGTAACTACCAACCTAGAAGGCATTGGTTTAGAGGAAGTAGGGGTAAAAACTACCAAAGGACATATAGATGTAGATGAGTTTTACCGTACCAACATTCCAAATGTATACGCCATTGGCGATGTTGTAAAGGGTCCTGCGTTGGCTCACGTAGCATCGGCCGAAGGAATTATTTGTGTGGAGAAGATTGCTGGGCACAATCCAGAACCGTTGGATTATGGCAATATTCCAGGATGTACTTATTGTGCGCCTGAAATTGCTTCAGTAGGTATGACCGAAGCCCAAGCCAAAGAAGCTGGATACGATATCAAAGTAGGTAAGTTTCCTTTTACTGCTTCAGGTAAGGCCAAAGCAGCAGGTGCTTCGGATGGCTTTGTGAAAGTAATTTATGATGCCAAATATGGCGAATGGTTGGGCGCCCACATGATTGGGTACAATGTAACCGAAATGATTGCCGAGGTGGTAGCCGCCCGTAAGTTGGAAACTACCGGACATGAGATTTTGAAAGCAGTTCACCCTCACCCTACTATGTCGGAGGCCGTGATGGAAGCTACTGCAGCTGCCTACGATGAAGTAATTCATTTGTAGACATTATTTGAGCATTGAATCAACCCCAGTTAGAACACCCCTAATTGGGGTTTTTCTGTTAACCCAATCATTCTATTCGTGTTTTTTTAATCAATCAGTAACCATTGCTGGGCCTTGGTAAGCTCATCGACTTGCAAAACCTCAAAGGTAGACACTTCCGCTTTTTTCTTTACCTCTTGTACCGTCTGCTCTATAGCTACTTGCACAAATACGGCTTCTGGCAACACGATGGCCATTTTCTCAAGTCCAGCTTTGGCAAACCTTTGGTTAAATTCTGCCGACAACCATTCCTGCATTCGAGGGTCTATCACAAAATCAAAACTTGAGGTATTGATGAGTAGGCGTTTTACATCTAACTTTTCTACCCGCTCGGTTACTTTCCTGAGCGTGTCTTTAAATTTCAATGGTTTCAAAAAAGTGGTATCGAGGTTCCAATCTAGTGATAATAAGGCTTGTCTGTTGTTGTAACTTGCTGTAACAAAATCATTTATAAAAACTGTTTCCATAAGTATGTGTCTATTCATGAGGATATGTCTGATGGGTTTTCAAGATACGAAGCACCACCCTCTTATACATACTTGCCAAGTGCCGAAAGGGTAAATAAATTCGGTTAATTTGCATTTAGTCTTGACAAATGCCACTTATTTACCCATAGGTGTTCATACTCACTGAGAAATCCCCCCTCAAGTAAAAAAACGTTGCAGGTAATGTATTGTTGACACCCTGCAACGTTCAAATCATTTAAAATCAAATACTGTAAAAACAGGTCATTACCTCAACCAAGACAATACGTTGGTCGCATGTACAATTCGGGTTTTAAAAGCCACATCCCCAAAAAAATGTTCGGGTACCATCTCTACCAAATCCTTGATGACGATATGCCGTTTGCTGGCCACCACCTTGCGCAAGATCTCCATTTTGGGTAGCTTTAAGATTTCCGTACGCAATAGCACTAGCTGTTTCGTTTCACTCAATTGAAAAAAGTCATCGGCTAAATCGGTCATCATAGCTTCTTCATCAATCAAGCCTGACAACAAAAAATCAAAGCAATACTTTCGAGCAATTAAGGTGAGATCTTCTCCTTGGGTGATGGCAAATAATTTTCTTACCTGAGGCAACGAATTTTGAGGTAAAGCCTCTTGTTTTTGATTCGCAAGTTGCCTTAACTCTACTTTGAGTTTGTTGAGTTTACTTGCTCTACGCTGGTCTAATTTGTCTTGAGCCCTTTGGCTTCTTTGGCTGGGTGTTGACTTCATATTTTTACTTTATGGTTTTGTAATTATCGCCATATCCACGGAAATCACCCATTTTTCAGAAAAACTTGTTGATTGACATTAAAATTCACGCTGTGATGAACTCAATCACCACCAGGTATTTTATAAATCCAATGTGAAAAATAATATAGCGTAAGGGTAATTGTTGAATAATGGCATTTCTAAATTAAAATCCATGTGGTTGGTTGAACTTTTACCCATCACCACTGACGTTACAATGGTTGGTAAAATGAATTTTAAATATATAACTAATCACTCAAAATAGTAACCAAAAATTCAACGGAGTTTTACCTTGATGTTATGGTCTATTACTCCGCTTATTTGTATTTTAAAGTCGGAAATTATAAAGCAAGACAAAGTCGGTTATCGTCAAAAAACCTCCTTTCATCGAGTACCCACAACGTAATTGTACAATTACAAGTAAAAAAAGTAACACCGTTTACTACTACTATTGATCACCTTAACATTTACAACATGGAAAGTTTATTTATACCAGCAACTCAACACACGCCTACCATCTTTTTCGACAGCTCGCAGAACATACTTACCTTAAAGGGAGAATCATACATAGAATATCCTCAGGAATTTTATCAGCCTGCGTTCAATTGGCTCGCCCGATACCTCAAGAAAAATCGCCATCCATTTACCGTAAATTTTCAGATTCTCTATTTCAACACGCCTTCCTCTGCAGTATTTTTCGAGATGTTTGATCTTTTCAAACAATATCAAACTTCCTGTAACATACCAATACAAGTCAACTGGTTTGTCCAGGCCAATGATCACGAAATGATAGATGATGGAGAAATGTTTAGAGCTGATTTTCCAACCCTGGATTTCAAGGTAATCATACAGAAAAAAGCATTTGCTGCTTGACATTTGCTGCTTGATTGGAAATCACCTACTACAAAGGACCCACCGAGGGATGATCACACCAATCACCCTTGTTTTATACAATATATTTTCACAAACAAAAAAATTATAGATGCTATCAGAATTGGTTTATATCAGCCGAAGAACTCCTACTTGCACCGACTATGATGTTACGCAAATTTTACAAGCCAGTACCCAGCAAAATAAAAAAAGAGGAGTCACTGGAGTATTGCTCTATTCAAAAACCCAGTTCATTCAAATACTAGAAGGAGACAATGAAGCCATTGTGACCCTTTATGACCATATTAAGAAAGACAAAAGACATCGAAACGCATTCCTCATATCGCTTCGTCCAATCGAAAGACGTTATTTTACCAGCTGGCAAATGGGCACTAAGAAAATGGATGAAAATTATGAGTTTTTGACCCCTCTGAATGCGCACGAAAAAGAAGCATTCAAGGAGTTACTAATGAGGAAGAATTTTAACCAAGCTATAGACCTGATGCATAAGGTTTTTAGAGGTTAAAACAGGTAAACGTTCATTCTTCTGTTGTTGAAGCGATTCTCTTGTACACACAATGATTAAAAATACAACCAAGAGTCCATTGCATATCCTTTGAAATCATACCGAAAATCTAGCCAACTAACCCCACATTTACCCGATCTACTGCCCATACATCAGATATGTGGTATTCGTTGAATCGGTCTATCAAGGCATTCACCCCTTTGTCTAGTTTGAGTTGGAGCTCTTCGGGATAAATCGGCACCAAATTATAGAAAT
>CALDJV010000751.1 GCA_937899305.1 uncultured Cytophagaceae bacterium | reverse complement strand
CAAGTTCTTAACGCTGACAGACTAAATGCCGAATCCAGCTGACGCATTCACAACTGTATTTCTCATGAATTTCCCAAAGAAAATCACTGCGAAAGGTCAGTTATTTAGTAACACGTTCGCAATAACTCTCGGTTTTTCTCTACTTGAAAGTGTTACTTGGCTTTTACTACATTCCCTGATCCGTCCACCTTTTTGGTCAATACTGGATTTCCTTTATAGGTCACGAATCCACTTCCTTTGATGTACACATCCAATGCTTCTTTTACGGTAAGTACACAAGACCCTGATCCACTCATCAGAACTTTACATTGGTCTACCTTCATTTGATGCCCAGCAATGTTACCCGCCCCACTCATATCCAATACATACTTATCGGCTTTCCCCTTCAAATTGATATTTCCCGAACCAAGTAAATCTGCCGTAACTTTATTGGCTTTTAGCCTAATGTCCATATTTCCCGAACCCGAAATGGCCAAAGAAACCTTGTCTACCTCCCATCGATTCTTGGATTGTAAGTTACCTGAGCCGCTCAAACGAATCGCTTTGATGTCGGGAGTAGTAATAAAAATATATAACTTATTGTCATTCAGTTGGTAATTAGAATCCCGAAAACCAACATAGAGCAACCCGCCCTCCTTTACCTCAGTAACCACTTGCTCGATTACCTCTGGAAGCGCTTGAATCTCTACACGTTGTTCATCGCCCTGTTTCCATACCACATTACCCGCAACATTATGCAACAAACTATGAAATCGGGGTAATGTTCTCACCTTTCCGGTTTTGGTTTCAAACGCTGGCTTTACTTCCAAGTCATTGGCGGTCGAGCTCTCTGGAGTAGTTGCTACTCCATAAGTCCCTTCATTCGCTGGTTGTTCATTTTTTGCTTGCTCAATGCTTATACTGCAACCCTGTACCAAAAACAATCCCAAAAAAAGCCATATATACTTCATAATCAGTGGATTTTCGTAGTTTAATTATTAAATTCTACTTTATTTTTGCCTTGATAAAAACGAATAACCTCATTCAATTCTTTACAAATGAATCAGATAATTAAACCTGTTTCTAAATCAATATAAGTTGAATGAAGTTACAAAATCCCCTTAAAAAAACCTTAAGATGATTAAGATATTCCAGGAGCATAACCGCCCTCAAGACTTACTCGCAAAACTAGCGTTGACTGGTACTGCTATTGGAGATGCCTTTGGCCAATGTTTTTTCAATACACGTCCTCAGATAGCCCAATGGTTGTCTCAAAAGCAACTCCCTTCCGCCCCTTGGTACTTTACCGACGATGCCATTATGACCATAGGCCTGGTACAACACTTGTTTCAATACAAAGACATTCAACCAGATCAATTGGCGCATATTTGGGCTACTAATTATCAAAAAGATATTTCGCGGGGTTACGGAGGGACTGCCCATAAAATATTGAGAGAAATAGGTGAAGGTCGTCCTTGGCAAGAAGCTGCCAATGAAGTGTTTAGCGGAATGGGATCTATGGGAAATGGGGCTGCTATGCGCGTAGCACCTCTTGGAGCTTATTTTACCGAAAATATACCGCATCTTATCCAACAAGCCCGTGTATCGGCTCAAATTACCCACGCCCATGAAGAAGCCCAAGCGGGCGCAATTGCTGTTACCATAGCCGCTCATTTAGCCGCTTATACTTCTCTGGAAGGCAACCATTGGCTAGAGCAAGTGACCAAACAAACGCCTGAAAGTGATACCAAGAATAAAATTTTGAAATCATTGACACTTCCTAAAAGTTATCGCATAGAAACCATCACGCATGCACTAGGCAATGGTCATCAAATGCTGGCTCAGGATACTGTACCCTTGGCGTTGTGGTGTGCTGCGCATCACTTCGATGATTTTGCTGATGCACTTTGGAAAACAGTCAGTGCCTTGGGAGATCGGGATACGACTTGTGCCATGGTAGGAGGAATAGTGGCGTTAAGAGTGGGCTGGGAAGGCATTCCATCAACTTGGCTTACCGCTACTGAACCCATTACTCAAAGTTGGCTGGTATAACGTTTTGACCTCATTGTATCGCATACTCTACCAGGTTCTAGTACACTGGGGATGAAGTAAATACTAGATTTATTCGAGGGTATTTATTCTGTTGACGCACTTCAAAAAGTGCGCATAGCCGTAGCTACGTAAGCTTTTTGAAGTAAAGTCAGCGGGTCAAAGACTCCGAATAATGCAGTAGGAACTTCGTTCCCGGTGTACTAGTCATAATTTATTGAAAAATCACAGAACAAAGTTCAGATTCAGCAACATCAAAACATAAATCACTGGTTATCAAAGTAATAAAACACATTTAAATCAAAGCATATTTGCAGTTGTTCAATCATTTATCAGTGCCCGATACTGTATGGGTACTTAAGGCCTTAAACAAATTCTTGTTGCATTGTCTTTCATTATTTATAAAATAGGTTCGTGTTGTATACCCAGTAAAATATTCTTTTGGGAAGAACATTCCCGATAATTTTTATACCTTGAAAATTAAATTAAAAATCCGTGTAGCATGGAACAGAATCTAAAATACTACTATGACATCATTGAAAATTGCATTCATCGCCTGGGGGTAGATCCTGCCATTTGTCGTTCTAAAGATACCGAAGGGCATTGGACCCTCAAGCGTGGAGACATTACAGTATGGATAGATATTTGGTTTATAGAGCGAGAAGAAAGGGCTTATTTTCAGGTGGTTGCTCCTATCATGGAAATCCCAAATGAGCACATTACCAATTTCTATGAAGATTTACTTCGCCTCAATGACCAATTATTTGGAGTAGCTTTTACGCTATACAATCACTGGACCTGTCTAAAGGTAATTCGAGAAGTCAACGGTTTAGATAGTGGGGAAGCTTATAATATGATTACTCGAGTGGGGAATTATGGAATCGAATATTTGAAAAAGTTATCCAAAAAATACGGAAACAACGGTAGTAGAATTGATAATCGGGGAGGCATTGCTCCTGGCAATTGAATCTAAAACTAAAAAAGCCTCTGACGAGGCTAGAATACTTTTCAAGAGTTAAAATTACAATACTAGGTTAAAGAAACTATTGAGGTATTTTACTATCCAAAATATCAAGGCAAGTCTCCAGAATAGCTTCGCTTTTAATCAATTGATGATGCCCAATACCTTGAAAGTAATGCATTTGTAATTCCGGATTATGCTGCTGGTAAATCTTAGCTTCTTTTATACTCACCACTTTGTCGGAACTGTCATATAGGCCAAATATTTGAGTATGTAACTGTCTTGATGCCAATTTGGGCAAACTAAATTCATGAATGCTTTGGCCAAATTTGTTTTCAGCTTTTTTATAAAATCGCTTGCGTACTCGCCGATGTACTCCCAAAAAATCGAATGCCCCTTCAAAAAAATGCACTGGTACAAATGGACTGCCCATTAGAATAAGTTTCTGTATTGAATTAGACTGATCGTTTTTAGCCTCGTTTAATAAACAAGTCAGTGCCGCTGTTCCTCCAAGCGAATGGGCAACAATGGCATCTATTCCTGAAGTTTGGGCCAGATAAGTTTTTAGAGCAAGAATAAACGCTGGCAAACTAGACTGGCTCCCTGTAGAACGACCATGAGCAGGAAAATCAACGCTCAATACTCGGTAACTTGCTGCCAACAAGCGAGGAATAAATTTGTAATAATCCACCGCCTTGGATTCCCAACCATGTAACAAAAGCACCGTTTTTTCTCCCTGCCCCCATTCATAAGTAACAATTTTATCAGAAACTTGGTCAAACAGTGAAACGGTGAGTTCTGAGGTAATTGCCTCTTTTAGCAGTTTTTGATGGGGTGGTTTCAGTGATCTTTTGCGAATAGTAAACATTTTTGCCCACAAATAATGCATGACGCTGGTTGGGATAAAGGTGGCTCCAATGGCTAGCCCTACCTTCATTAATCGTAATTTGATTTGACTTATCATAATTTTAATATAACAAACGGTATTTTAAAGAATAAAAAAATATCAACAAAACAAGTTCTTTAAAATAACAATCAGTATTTTAAAGAATAAAAAATTTTAGAGTTACATTAAGTGCATATGCTTTCGATATATTCTTCTAGCAAATTCAAATTATGAAACAAATAATCATTCATTCCAGTGGTTTTTGCCAGAAACACTCCTCCCTGAATCAATCCAGCCAACCTTGAAAAAAAAGCTTGAGCATCTATTTGATGGTTCCACTCTCCCGCCAATTGCCCTTGAGTAATAATGGATGTCACTGATTTTTCCCAAGTCTTGATATACTTCACTGCTTTCTCCTTCAGTGCAGGATTGGTATCGTCTACATCTACCGAAACATTCAACAAAGGACACCCTCCCCTTTCATCGATCAAATGATAGTTTTGACGATAGAAATATACGTAAGCCATCAGTTTGCCCTTGGCAGTAGACGCCTTGGCCACCAATTGTCCTATACCAGTAAATAAGTAACGAAAATTGTAACGAAATACTTCCAATGCCACTTCTTCCTTATTGGTAAAGTTTCCGTAAATGCTGCCCTTAGACAACCCAGTGGCTCGCTCTATGTCTTGAACAGAAGTACTCAAATATCCTTTCTTATTAAATAAGATCGACGATTTTTCTATGATGTCTTTCTTGGTTTGTTCCCGATCAGAAAATTTTTTACTTCTACCCATATTGCTAATATAACGATTGGTATTTTAACATCCAAACCATTTGAAATAATATCACTGATCAGGAATGAATCAAATGAAGGTGATTTTGTACATATCGGGCCGATTGCCTCAATGCATCGCAAAACCAAGGCACTTCGTATTGGGGAGTGGTAGAAAAATAATGAAGCATCTCTTCATCACTCATCGCTAAGATATCGTTCCAGTTGTAATGAAAAGCAATGTTTACCAAATCGATGGTCTGACGTTGGGTAAATGGCTGAACCGCTGAGCGCAACCAGAAAGGCAATGGCAATTCTTGCCCAAAAAGACTATACAAAGTTTGTAACCCTTGGTACTCATCACGATGCATTGATGTTACCGCCAACCTTTGATTGCTTACTTGCAAAGTTTTCAAGTCAATTCCGAGACAATCTCGATTGGCTTCTAAAGGACTTCCCTCACTCAATGCAAGGGTTTGCTGTGACACATAAAATACTGATTGGGTAGTTGGCAATGAATGTGCATCAATCCAGTCCATTAAAATCTGCTCATTCGTCAAAACATCCTCATCCGTATTTTCAGGAGGGTTTGCTCCCTGCGCATATATGGCCAAACCACCTCGAAAATTTTGCTTGATTAATTCAAAAAAAGCCTCAAAACTAGCGAGCTTACTCAAATGGGCCAATCCTACCAATACATTGCCCTTGCCGTTGCGACCTACTACAATCAGAATAATGCACGAAGTTGCCCCATCGGAGTATAAATAGTTAATAGTTTTGGGTACTTCGGCCTCCAATACATCCATCAAATGATAATTGTCCTGGGCAACATATTGGAAGCCCACCGGCAATGGAATTGCCTCATTGCCCAAAAAGGAGGAAAAATTGCTCACTACATCAGCGTTTTAGAGTATGTTTAAATTTTATCTTCGGAGATCAAAATGATGAATTCTTTGTATTGATGAAGTACATTTTTAAGTGAATAGCCAAAGCTATTGACGCAAAAATTACTAAAATCAGTGCGAAAAAGGCGCATTTTTAGCCCAGATTATGATTTTTAAACATACTCTTAAGACAATACCTGGTTTACTGCCGACATTGCTTTGGGCAATTCGGTTTCGTTCAGCATATCTCGTAAATCAATTTCTATAGTGCGGCTCAAGGCACTAATTGGAGTATCATTGACTCCTCCTTCAAATGGATTTTCGCTGTAATCGCCTACTTTTTCCATGGTATGAAAAACCCACGAAACCATCACACAAAAAGGAATGGTAAGCCATTCCATATTCGTACCCAACTCCTTGAATTCTTTGATCATAGAAAAAGGTAACAATACCACAAACAACCAAATAAAAAAGCCGTTCAAAGTAGCGTATTGTCTCGGAAATGGATAGTTTTTGATACGTTCTGACTTTCCCTGACCCGTATAAAACTTTTCCAACGTGTCTACCAAAGACATATGTCGGAAGTCGTCCAGTAATCCCTTTTTTCTCAGTTCTTTCAAGTCCTGAGATTGATTTTTAATCAGTTGAGTAGCTACATTCTTTCGGTTCAATACATTCTCCTTTTCCTTATTTTCCAAAAAAGGCGCAATCTCATTGTGCAGCTCAGTACGAAATTCAGGAATATCGAAGCCTTTTTTGTGACGAATTTGATCCATGGTAAGCCGAGGATGCTCCCAGGTTCGAGTAGTCCGTAATTGAAACCTCAATGCAGTAAGCCAGGCAATATGTCTATAAATCAGTCGGCGATGTATGCTTTTGAGCTGTTGGTCGCTTACTGGTGCATCAGCAAAATCATTGTTTACAAAATCCAATGCCTTGATACCCCAAGTACGGCTATCGTTTACAATGCCTCCCCAGATTTTGCGTGATTCCCACAAACGATCATAGGAGGAGTTGTTTTTAAAACCAATATAAAAAGCAACCGCAGTACCTACCAAAGTAGTAGGTGCCCAAGGAAAAGCCAGCCATTCCAAGTGAGTAACCTTGTATAACACTACTGGAATCGCGGCAATAATCGTAAATTTTAAAATATCAAGTTTGGTCCATTTTAGGACTTTAAAAAAAGAATAAGAACGATTGACAAACATGGCTTACATTATTATTGATGACTTTTTAAGGCCAATATAACACAAAACCACTTGGATTCCCTATTATTTACGATCCTTCATAAGTATGAAACGTGATCTGGGCAGTATTTTCATCTAATGCCACTACCGTCACTTTTTCATCAAAAAAATCGCCTACTGCCTTTAACAAGCCCACCATCAAAAACCCTAGGTTACGAGGGGAATCGTAGTTCATATTGATGGTTTGGTCATCTATGATGTCATAGTAAAAGCGAGGTGGGGTAGCATCGTCTACTTTGTCGGTGATTTTGGTGTGGGTACGATCCATTGCCAAAATAAATTCTCGAGCATTGCGTCGAGCAACAAAAAATGCAAAATAGTGTTTGGATGTATACTCCATCCAAGCTTTACCAAACGCCTCGGCTAGTTGGTCTCGACTGACGTTTAGTTCCTCACAAGCAGCCTGATACATCTGATAAAAGATGTCGTCATCATAAGGGCGATGAGCAAACATACGAGTAGTTGCTTCGGGGCCTGCCTTGGCCAAAATGGCCTCCCAATGTTGTTCTGAGTATTTTTCTTTGACAAGGTTTTCAAAACAGTTAAAAATAGATCCTAGCATCGTTTTTTTATTTAAAAACGCTCCAAACCTTATTTGGTTTTCAGTTCGTTTCGTTCTGTGTATATCAACTCAAATCTTTAGTTTACTCATCAGAGTTTCTCCAAAAAACATTTAATTTGACTGGATGGGCTTGTTGGTAGAAATGCCTGCCCAAGGTAAAGCAATGATTTCCAATACATGCTAGCACTCCTGATCACTGAGTTAATTCAAGTCCACTCCCTGTAGGTTCAGACCTTTCCAACAAAATCCATTCTTTGTAGTGCTCACCATATCGTACATAGTAGAGCTTTCCTTGTTGTTTCTTTATTGCAAATACGCCCATCATCTCTGGAATACGATACCCACTTACTTTTCTTAACTCAGGCGCATATACCATTCTTACCTCTAGTAACACCCCTCCTTCTTTGAGTTGTTGCATCAGGGTATAAAATAACCCTGCCATTTGGATATGATCGCGAATGGGCGAATACAAGTACACGAAATCAAATTGATGATAATATTGGGGGTCAATCGTCAGGGCATTACCCAATTTAATACTCATTTTTTCGCGTTGAATTATAGGCTGCCAGTGCTTTCGGCTAATGTCTACCAGCGTAGTGTCGTACTCAAGACCTTCACTGTGTGCAAAACCCAAACAAAGCGCAGCATACAGTTTTTCTCCGTTTCCAGAACCAATATCAATGAAACGACGATGCTGGGGTTCTTTCAAACGTTGCACTACTGCTACAAAAGGGTTCAGGCGGTACAAAATACCTCCCCAATAACTACTATCCAAATCATTGATATGATTGTCGGCTTTCTGACAGATGGCCGATATCAGCTTGATTTTACGCGGTTGATTCGTATCATTCAAACAATGCTCGTATACTTGCCAGGCACCAATCCCCAAACTATCTAGCTGAAATTGTAAACGGAATTCATCTTCAGGAAAATGGGCAGTTCGCAAAAACTGTTGTTGAGGATTGGGCTGGTTTTGAGATGATTGGCCAGACTGACAAGCATATATAGTCATCAATCCTAAAAGCCAAATTGTTGCTTCAATTAATTTCATCTAAGATTTCGTATATCACTTTCAATCATTGTTTTGCTTGTTCCAAAGTCTTGAATGCTATTCCCAAATAATTGATGATATCGGAAGCCATCAAGGCGTATTGACCTTCTGCTTTGGCGGCCAAATCGCCCGCCAAACCATGTACGTATACCCCAATGGCTGCTGCTTCAAAAGAGGTATAACCTTGGGTTAGTAAACCTGTAATGATGCCAGTCAAAACATCTCCACTTCCTGCAGTGGCCATTCCTGGGTTGCCAGTAGAATTAAAGTACACGTTGCCTTTGGGAGTAGCCAATGCCGAGTGCGCTCCTTTGAGTACCATATAAACTCGATGCTTTTGGCAAAAGGCTTTCAACGTTCGTAAACGATCATAGTCGGTACTGGTACGCCCTACCAAACGTTCAAACTCTTTGGGGTGGGGAGTAAAAACACTATTTTCTGGTACATTGGGCAGCAATTTATCTTTGTTTTCGGCAATCAAGTTAATTGCATCTGCGTCTAATACCAATGGTTTGGTAGCTTCTTCCAATAACTTGGTCAAACAT
The DNA here is from genome assembly GCA_937899305.1 of uncultured Cytophagaceae bacterium. Lineage (GTDB taxonomy): Bacteria > Bacteroidota > Bacteroidia > Cytophagales > Microscillaceae > Microscilla. The sequence continues at coordinate 3,490 of CALDJV010000751.1, read as the reverse complement.
TTTAAGGTGTTGGAGTGCTTGCCTAACCCAGGTCCTATCCCTATGGCTTGGTAGGGCTTGTCTTCTAAAGAAGGGAAATTGGTCAAATGTTGCGAATTTGCATCCAATGATACCATTGCTTCAGGCAAGGCAGTTTGCATAATGTTGTAGCCACAAGTAGGCAAATGAATCGTTAGCAAACCCGCACCTGCCCTCAATCCGGCATGTGCAGCCAAGACTGCGGCACCTATTTTACCTTCGCTCCCCGCCAAAAGTAACGCGTGGCCATAAGACCCTTTGTGGGCATATTTGGCCCGCCCCTTGAATATTTTCTGGATAAACGCTTCGTCTAGATAATGATGATTGGTGGGTGCTTCCTCAATAAAATCAGTGCTCAACCCTATCGGTACCGCATCCCACTGCCCCACAAACTTGTCGTTATGAGGTAACAAAAAAGCCAACTTTGGCAACTCGAAACTTACCGTGTAATCGGCTTGAACAATTGCCCCAGTACTCAAACTATCAGTCAACAATCCAGAAGCAATATCTACTGACACAATGGTGGCTCCGCTCTTGTTGATGTGTTTTGCCAAAACGGAAGTAACGCCATCTAGAGGACGATTGAGCCCTGAGCCAAAAATGGCATCTATCACCACTGCTTCGGCTGGAATGGTTGGTAAATCTTGTTCTTCAACGATTTCTGGAATCGCACATTTTTTCTCTAAACGATGATAGTTAACCTGAAAGTCATCCGATGATTGCTCGGCATATCGCACTACAAAAGGATGGACTGTATATTGATTTCCCAAAAGCAAACGGGTAATGGCCAATCCATCTCCCCCATTGTTACCAAGCCCACAAAAAATATAAACCGGACGTTTGACATTGTCTTGAACAAACTCTTGCCTGTTGTACCAATGTGTAAAGGCCACGGAAGCCCGCTCCATTAAATTGATGGAGGAAATCACTTCTTTTTCAATGGTGTAAGCATCCAAAGCTTTGATCTGAGAAGCAGTAAGAATCTTCATGCAAATAAGGTAATGATAAATAGGTAGTACTGAACATATATGAAAATAACTACGAAGCGAAAATCAGTCCTAAAACATAACAAATCAGCGTGTTTGCCTTAGGAAAGTTTTTATCCTATGCCAAACACGCTGTCATTGATTGTAGATACCCGAAAATTTAAAAAATATCGGATCTCAAAAATATATCTTTAGCAAAGTTATACCCTGGCCAACCAGGTTTTCGCATCCTGGTTTTTATTGAAAATTTCAATCTCAACCGAACGACTCAAATTACGAATACTGTTTTTGGCGGTGGCAGTTCCTAAAATATTTTTTGTATTCACCAAAGCCACATGCTCGAGGCCTGCTTCTACCAATTGAGGATAAAGATAATCCTCTAACCACCACTGGTCTTTTTCGTGAAGCCGAGTTTGCTCGGTGTTGTCAGCAAGCCATTTGGTTGCTTTATTTTCTTTAAATGCCTTTACTAATTCCAGCATGGGTTGGCGAAAACTGTCTAATTCTATTCTAGGGCCATAATACAGTTTCCATTCCTCCAGAATAGTCTGATTTTTTTCATCAAAAGTAATTTTTAAAAATTCACTGTCAAAAGCTACCATAGGTCTATCAGGTTGGTAAAATGAGAAAATATTGTTTGGGATAGGTTGGGTTTTAAGTGAAGCGGAAAAAATAAATTGAACCAATATTACAAAATATCTTTTGGTTAGACAAGTCTAAAAAATGAGCTAATAGCAGCGCTATTGGTGTTATTTTTTGACGAAGTATTACTGCAAGAGATAAAGTATAGTGGCACAAGTTATTTTAGTAGATTCACTAAGTAAAACGGAAGAAATAAACTAATCCAAATTTAGTGCAATATCTTGGTGCTAGACAAGTCTAAAAAATTGGTTAATGGCAGCGCCATTAGCACTATTTTTTGACGAAGTATAGCGGTCAGAGATTAGCTAAATGGATTAAGTTATTTTTGTAGTTTTACTAAGCAAAAAACCTCATCAATGATTCTGCAACACATACGGGTTTGTCTTGGCCTTCTCGCTCGAAGGTAGCCGTAAAAGTGGCCTGTAATCCTCCATCTACTTCCTTGTATGCCGAAAATACAATCTTTGCTCTTATTTTGCTTCCAGTAATCACTGGTGACATAAACCTCACTTTATCGGTCCCATAGTTCAAGCCAAATTTTACTCCCTGCACATCCAATACCTCATTCAACATCTTGGGCAATAAAGAAAGGGTCAAAAACCCATGGGCAATAGTAGTACGAAAAGGAGATTCAGTTTTGGCTCTTTCTACATCTACATGTATCCATTGGTGGTCGCCAGTGGCCTCCGCAAACTTGTTGATCATGTCCTGGGTAATTACCTCCCATTCAGTCACACCCAATTCTTTTTCGTGGTATGTTTTTAATTCTTCTAATCCGTTGATTACCAGCATAAGGCTAATTTACTTTTCGTTTTTTTTATGATTTCATCGGGGTTCAATATAGGAAGTCATCCCGACTTTTCCTATTATCTGAAAAAACAACTTTTATCTAAAAATTTATTATAATCATATATTATGTTAAGTTTATAATTTACTAGATTATTACTAATTTTAATCGCTTAAAAGCGTAATTTTCAAAAAGAATTTAGAAGTAAATCCACCTGTAAAATCATCATCAAAACATTCAATAATGAAAAAACAAAAAATAGTGGTATTGACCGGAGCGGGTATCAGTGCCGAAAGTGGAATCAAAACTTTCAGGGCTTCGGATGGGTTGTGGGAAAATCATGACGTACAGGAAGTAGCTTCTCCTGAAGGCTGGAAGAGAAACCGGGAATTGGTCTTGGAGTTTTATAACCAGCGTCGGGCTCAGGCATTGGCCGCCCAACCCAATGCAGGGCACCTCGGACTTGCCCAACTAGAATCTCACTATGAGGTAGTCATTGTTACCCAAAATATAGACGATTTGCACGAAAAAGCCGGCTCTACCAATATCATTCATTTACACGGAGAATTGAGTAAAGCCCACAGTACAGTAGACCCTAACTTGGTGTATGACTGGGGGAATAAACCCATAAACATTGGTGATAAATGTGACAAAGGCTCTCAACTACGGCCTCATATTGTATGGTTTGGCGAAGCAGTCCCATTGATGGAAAAAGCAGTAATGGAAGTAGCCGATGCTGATATATTTATGGTAGTGGGTACTTCACTATTGGTCTATCCAGCAGCAGGTTTATTAGACTATGTAGACGATCAAGTCCCCAAGTATATCATTGATCCAAATATGCCCGAGGTACGTGCACGCCCCAACTTACATCTCATAGAAGATAAAGGTTCAGTGGGCGTACCCACCTTGGCTGAGAAGTTGATCGCTAAAGCTGAAAGTTAATTTAATTGAGAGGCTATTTCATAATGCACTTGAAGTAAACTCATATTTTATATATGGTATTATACCTGACAAGTTTTGAAAATCTGTCAGGTATAAATTTGCCCAAAGTCCA
>CALDJV010000750.1 GCA_937899305.1 uncultured Cytophagaceae bacterium | reverse complement strand
ACAATCCCCTTTTTTTTACCAATAATAATTCACAGTATTTGGCGAACATGTTACTCCTTATCTGTGCCTTTTTAATATTTTTGACCTCATTATTGATTCATGAGCATTTTATGAAAAAATAATACCAACTTAAACTAGAACTGATAAAATTTACTAAAAAACCTAGTTTCACTAAAGGTTGATTTGCATCATTCAGGTTTCAAAAAGTAAACTAGATACTTTTGAGTGGGTTCATCAACCTACGCTGGTCAAGATACAAGGTATGCAAGCTTCTCATCTCCTTGAATACTTCGGGTAATACTACCAAATCTGGGTTGAAAGAAAGGTCCAAAATTTGAATTTTTTGCAAGCGATGGATGGTTTTAGGTAAATGTTTCAAAGCGTTTTTACGCAAGACCAGGCGCTGCAGTTGACTCAGTTCCTGAATACGATCGGCAATGGAGGTAATGTGGTTTGAACTTAGATCTAATCCAACCAATTGCCGGAGATGATAAATGGCATCTGGAACCTTTCCAAGTTTATTCCCTTTGATACCACCCAAATCGAGGTGTCTCAAGTTTTGAAGCAGCGCCAATTGATTTGATACCCATTCCACTTCATTATTGCGCAGGCTTAAGTGTTCTAAGTTGGCAAAATTACCGATAAAATCCTCTACTTTATCAATCCGATTATTGGCTAGATTGAGTTTCTTAAGATGGGTAAGTGTTTGGATAGACGAAGGAATACGGACCAAGTTCATACTTTCCAAATGCAAAGTACTCAATCCAGTCAAACTCCCCAAGGGTTCTAAGTTCAGGTTAATAAAGTTATTTCGACTAAGATTTAATTCAACCAGCTTTGTTAAATTTTTAATCTCAGGTGGAATCAACCTCAACTCACAACCACTTAGGTCTAGTTTACTCAGGTTTTGCTCGTAGGCCGTTCTGATTCGTTCTGTTATCAATGATATGTCGCCTCTATTTGTTAATTGATCTATGCCTGGGCAAATGTTACCCCGTTAATCACAAGTGTAAACTAAAAAAAATAATCTGGAAAGATAGCTGATATCCACATTAGTTGCCCATCTAGCATCAAAAAAGAGTTGAATGGGCAAAATCTGGAAACTCAGTTAAGTATATCAGTTAATTCATCTAGTTCATTTTACCTATTGGGTATTTGTTATTCGGTATTCACCTTATCGAACTTCACCCCATGGTTCATCACTCAATATTTACGTAGTTTTTGTTTGTTCATTTTTTTTTACTTTTGTTCTAGTTTTTCCATCAATAGGTTAATCTGAGCATCTTTTGCCTTAATGAGTTCTTCCTTGGTTTTGAGCAATTGTTCCAGGTAACTAATTTTTTCTTGCAAAATTTTAGGGTCTAAATACTCCAGACGCTCCTCTTCCGAGGCAAACATATCACCTTTACCAGTGAGTAACCATTCGTAAGTGGTATTGAATAAACTTACAAATTTCATAATAGCATGCAGAGAAACTGCGATGGTGCCCGTTTCCATTTGAGAAAGCGAAGGGCGCGACACTCCTACCTTGTCGGCTACCTCTTGTTGACTTAGCTTTAGTTTTCTTCTGATGGCGAATATTCTATCACCTATACCGTAGTTATCTTTCATTCCCATAGTTTTTTTTACAAAAGTGTTGAAAAAAATTGAAAATGTAAAATAAATTTACATATTTTGTGATTAACAACACTAATAGATGGTAATATTTACTAAAATGCCTAATTGAGAGTGCTTATGAATTACTCTCCAACACAATTTGTAAAAATTCACAACTAATATAATATTATCAAACCATATTAACCAATAATTTATGTATAGTTTTTTTAACCAATGGTCGGAGGCCAAACTACAGGAGGTGTTCTCGTTAGAATACCGCCCTACCGTTTTGCTAGATGACTGGCTCAATACGCTGGACACCCTTTCTGGGATAGAAATAGACACGCTCCAGGTATTACAGAATCGTTTGCAACAACAAGGTGCTTATTGGAGCAAACCGGATACACTTTTTAACTTTATTGCACCTTTGTTTCACTTAGCTGACATGCATACTCCGCACTTTCGGCTTTTTCATCAAGAAAATCTGTTTGCCCAAGTATCGCAGGGTCATACTTTTTATGATTCTCCAGATTTGGTAGTAGGCGGAGGACAACAACAATTGGGCAATCCTTATTTTTGTTTGGGCCTACATACTCGGCACGACCACCACGAATATACGCCAGAAGGCCAATTTTTGGCGAGCCTACTGGCCGCTCATCATATGAATCAAAATGTGCTCCCCATTTATGGAGCCTTGGTGATAGACCAATACTGGTGGTATTTTGGGGTGCTACAAGGCAATCAATATGCATTGAGCGAGGTGTATCTGGCTCATAAAGATAGCCTTACTCAGATTTATCTGATTATCAAGGAACTCAAACAAACTTTGTTGGATTTACAGCAAGCTAATTCTTCTACTTTTCACTCAAACTCAAATCCAGTAACTATGCTTAACTTTCGTGATTGTACCACTGCCCAGCTTCGTCGAAAATTTCAACTCAAGCGTACCCAAAATAGCAAATGGCTCAAAAACTGGCTCAACCAATCGGCTGAGGTATCTAATGCCGAGGAACAAGCGCTATTGCGATTGCAAGCCAAGCTCATCAAACGGGTAAATAACTGGAACGAACAGGAATTGATCAAGAAGTTTATCGCGCCCTTAGTAGATTTGGTGAACTTCGATACGCCTCATTTTCAGGAGTTTGCCAACCGTCAACTCTCGGCCCGGATTGGTGGTACTGAGCTTTCGGGTAAGGTAGATGTCATGATTGCCCGTGGCCTCGAGGAGCCTGAACTGCCTTATTTTTGTTTTCACGAATATAAAAAGGAATGGGGGCCCGAAAATGACCCGCTCGGTCAGTTGGTAGCGGCTATGTTTACCGCCCAGCAACACAATATTACTCAAGCGGCCGATTTGCCGGTGTATGGAGCATATGTCATTGGACGTCACTGGTTTTTTGTGGTGCTGTACAAAAACAGCTATTGTGTAAGCTTGGCCTATGATGCTACCAAACGCGAAGTATTTGACATCTATCAGATATTGAAAGCCCTCAAGGGAATGATTTTGAATATGGTAGAATAAGATCTGACGCCTACAACCTGATGTTACAGGCAATATCGATGAATGAATGGTGAAGGATGGGGAATGCCACAGTCGATATTCAATATTTGGGTAACTTGGGTTCAAGGTTTTTACACTTGTTTTTTGGACTATTGCTTGGGTACAGGTTTTTGGCTTGTACCTTTTTTTATTGCTCACTAGCCACCCCTTAATTTTAAGCATATTAATGTTGATAATTACTTACTTTTGCCCTAAACCAATTCCAATATATAATTTATGCAATTATTCGACTCGGTCGCCGAAGCCTTTCAGTGGTTTTTTGACCACATTTATCCTGACCTCTCAGCAGAAGAAAGAAGAAAATTAAAAGATGCTAAACACGATTTTGAATCAAAACGAAAAGGGGTTTCAGAAAAACGAATGATGCGAATTATGAGCGAATATGGAGAAGTGAAACGTCACGTATCTTTTGTAAAAAAAGAGAAATAACTGTCGCCAATAATTTTCATTGGCACCAAAATTTATTATATTTGTTTGTCTTTGAAAAACAAAGATGCCCCTGAGGTCTGAATTTGGACGTTCACCCCAGAGGCTTTATTAATATACAAAATATTAATGTCATGCAAGATACAATCTTGGCGGCAGTTGCCCAAACTTGCCCGCAAAAGTCAATGCCTTCGCTTACTATGCTACAAGAAAGCATTCAAAGTCGTTTAGAACAATTTACATTTAGTAGCCACACTCCCTTAGAGCTGTACCAACACAATGATCCTGAAGAGGTGAGCGATTACCTTGAGGTAACTGTGATAGAACTACAGCATTTGATCAATGAATTGAAATGGCTTAAGTGGATTCAACAATATCTACAGGGTTGATTCCAACGTTGTTTCTTTGACGTGAAAAATAGTCGCTCCAGACCTGACAGGTAGGCTGTTCAGAATTTTAAAAAAGTAACCCGCGTTTTTGAAGCCTTTTACAGTTTCAAAAATTAGAATAGGTGCTATTACTATAATAATATACTTATTTAAGTACTGTAATAAAAATGAAGGTTGTTCAATGCCACAAAAGCCCCTCTTACTCTCCCCACTTGGGGAGAAACCGTCGCGGAGAAGCTACCGCGAGTAACGTTCCTCCCCTTTTGAACGACCACATTCGGGGAATGTGGGGCGAGGCCTAGGGACGGAGGAGGGGCTTGGTGGGTACTCGACTTCTTTGATAAAAATCAGGGGAAAAAATTCACTAACCGCAGCCCGTAAGGGCAAGCTCAACGAAGTTAATTCTGAACAGCCTACCTGTCAGGTTTAAACCATAAACTATCTCTCAATTTTAGAATACATTCTCAAATAAAGACAATAAGTTATTTTTGGGAAACATTAAGATGTTGACTAACAATACTTTACAAAAAAGGCACTGCACTTGAATCATCTTTAATCAAACACGTTGAACCCTAAATTAATAGAAGATGATCGTATATCAGTCAAAAAATATTGAGGTAAAATTTCAGAATGGCAAACTACACATCAATAAGTCAGGTGAGGTGCCAGCCAGCGTTTTTGTGGAAACCTTAGAAAAGGCCCGAAGCTTTGCTTTGAAAAATAAGGTGACCCAGTGGAAACTCAATCATAATTACAACCCTTATTCAGCCCAAAGGTTTGCCCAAACCGCTCCTCCTATTCAAGAAGAGGAAGAAGAAGACTTGTTTGAAACTCAACAAAGAATTATTGCTCGGGTCAATCGGTTGAGTGATCGCTTTTCGCGACTTCGTGACCAACATGATGCGCTTAAAAACGCTATTGGGAATCAATAAAAAAGGGGCGCACAGCTTATACCCATCTGATACGCCCCGAAGGTGCCTAATTAAAATTTAGGTGCGTTTACCAATTACGCCACTCGCCCAGTTTTAATGATTAATGTCCAATGATTGATTACTTATTCAAAACCAGTCATTGATTGCCAAGTCTGGAAACCTGATTATTAAAATTTTTTAAATCTTAAAATCTAAGCCATCCTAACACTGACAATGTGGGCGAGGAGGGATTCGAACCACTCAATACCGAATACACTTGTTGATCTTTCACCACCGAAGTTTTAAATAAGATTGCCGCTCTACCACTGAGCTACCCCGAATGTTAATGATTGATGTTTGATTATTGGTTAATGTATACAAACCCATAATTCATCATCAATAATCTATCATCGAATTTGGATTCGGGGAAAGGATTCGAACCTTTGTCCAACAATTGATCATCGGCGAGAAGTCGTCAAATGTTTTTTTACTAATACTATGAAGCAGTACACTGTCGCTTATAGGCTACGCTGCGAAAGGCTGGTGCAGCGTGCTTTATCAGACTAATACTAAGACTAAAACTAGGCTTCATAAGTTCTTACTACGAATTAATGATGTCTTTGTTGATAAAATCGAACAATTTTGTTGCTAATTCGCTTTGACTAGCCTCGGCCTCGTTGGCTTTGGCTCGAGTCGTTTTTACTGCTTCCAGTATGACATCAATTCGCTTGAGCAACTCGGCTTTGTCACGAGTAGATATTTTGGTACTGGTATATACAGTTTCGTACTTTCCTACTTGCACATCGGTGGTAGACTCCCGAATTTCGGCCGGAAAATGCTCAGTAGGAGGATGCACTACAATGTGTTTGGTACGCTTTTCGGTTTTGTATTTATGCTCCGCATCGGTTCTTTTATAACCCCGGCTCTTGGTTTCATCTTCTTTCCAGTCTTTGGTAGGATCAAGGGTAGGAATGGCCTCATAAAAACGACGTACCTTGGCAATGTAGTTTTCCAAGGCCAACAATGACGTCGCGCTTACGTTACCATAGCTTTCTCCTTTTATGATGAGTTCGGCTCGAGCCGCTCCCGAAGAATTGGTCTCTTCCTTGGTGAGGGTAGTGTTGAGGTATTTACAAACAATATCGGCCACATAAGACACATTCTCAATGACCGTATAATTGATAATTTTGTTGTCGGTAGTCATTCGCTCACCTTCTCCCTCTAATGGAATCAAAACCCGGGTCAAGCCATCAAAACGACTGTCATTTTTGGAAAAATTAGAGATTTGTTCGTTCAAAATTTTCTCTGCCTGAGCCTTGTTTGTGGCTTCTACTGCCAATACTGCGTGAAGTTTGTTTTTACTGTTTTTGTTTTTAGTTTCTTCGCTCATCGTTTGATTAGTTTTTTCGTTTGTTTTAGTGTAAGGTCTTTATACGTACGAAACCCTCATTGGGTCTAAATATTAGGCCTTTATTTTGATTGGAGCCATTTGTTGTTTTACCTCTTGTGGATTATACCCACTACAATATTTATAAAGATTCATTTCCTGCAGCTGAGGCAATTGCTTCAACATCGTAGGAATGCTGTCCAAAGAGTTTCGTTCAAGGTTGATAGATTTGAGCGATTTCATTTCTAGCAGGTCCAAGGGGAGTTTTTTAATTCGACAACTAGACAAATCAAGGTGTTCAACCTGAGTCAATAATCCTATTTCTTTAGGCAATGTTTCAACCTGGCAATTGCTCAAAATGATTGTTTTTAAGTGAGGCAATTGAGCCAATTGCGTAAATACATTGGGCCAGTCCAGATTTCGGCTATAATCGAGATCTATAGTAGTCAAGTTTTGTAACTGCACAAGCTCCTCAGGTAGTTTTGTTTCTTTGAAACTCGACAAAGTCAGTACCTTTAACTGGATCAGGGTGCCCACACTGGCCGGAACAATGGCAGGCAAGCTATGCAAATGTAGTTCCTGAAGGCTAGAAAGCTTGGTAATGTCAGCCGGGAAAGTTTCATAAAAATGTGCATCTTGGTTGTAAAGTCGTAAAGATTGTAATTGAGACAAGCCCAAAATATGCTCAGGAAAATGATGCATGGCCACGTACAATTCCAAACTTTTCAGGTTGGCCAGACTGGTAATCTCCTCAGGAATAGTGTCCACCTGATAGTTTACAATTTTCAGGTCAACAACTTGGTGCATACGCCAAAGCCCTTTGGGAAAATCAGGCCAAGTATAAGAAAGGTATAGTGTGTTATTGTCTTGTACCCGCTTTAGATTTTCGACATCATCACCAATGCCATGTTTACAACAAAACTCCCAACAACCCACCCATAGATCAAACATATACTTTCCCAAGGTTTGAGCATCTAACACCTTCCTGGCCAACACCTGCTCAAGAATAGGAGTCAAAACTTTACTGGCATGAGGATAGCCATTGTGTATTTTCCCATAGATTTTCGTAAAGTTAATTTCTTTGGAAAAATGATCGTAAAAGTCTTTTGGAGCTTCTTTCTTAAACCAAGCTTTTACCTTGCGTCTTACGGTAGATTCGGGATGAAAAAAACCCAGTACAAATGTGTAAGTCAACTTTTGTTGATTAGTAGGCAAGCTTTTGAGCACCTCTAAACCAACTGCTACGTTTTTTTGATCAGTACTTTGAACCAATTTGTGAATTTTGTCTAGTTCCTGATCATTTAATTTGGCCATCATTACAAAAAATTAGTTATCGACTTGAATCACTCCCTGGTCTGTTTTTATGGTTTGTAAATTGGGGATGCCCGCAATTTCAGGAGGCATTTCTTTGAATTGGTTATGGCTGATGTCGATGGATTTCAATGAAATCATATCTTCAATATGTACTGGAAGCCCCCTCAAATGACACCCAGAAAGATTCAAGTGCTCTATTTGATCCAACAAAGCGATTTCCTCAGGAATTTCGTCCAGTTTACAAAAAGAAAGATCCAGGCTCATCAGACTACTAATCTTACTTAATTTACGAAAAACACCTTTGAGGTGAAGGTTTTCGTTAAAATTCAACTTTACTGACTTGAGATTGGTCAGATAGGCCACTTCTTCGGGAAAGTCAGTAAAATTAGAATACCCCAAATCTATCGCTTCAAGCGATACAATGAAACAAAAGTTAACCGGAAACTCTCCATCCAAACTGGTAAATGTCAGTGATTTTAGCTTGAGTAATTGACCCACTTCGGGGGGTACAGTATTGAAGAATTGATCATTGCTAATGAATAGCTTCAGTTCTTCTAAACCTACCAACTCTACAATTCCATTTGGAAAAGTAGACAACTTACTCTGAATATTGAGGTATCTTAGATTAGTAAGATTTCGAATATCATCCGAGATAGTACTCAGATTCCGATTGATAATGGTCAAACTCTCGAGATCAGTAAGTTGCCACAAAGCCTGGGGTAAATCTCTTACACTGCCTGCCAATTGGAGTGATTTACCTTTTTTGATTTTCTCCAATATATCCACAATGTCTTCGGTTTGATGTTTCCAGCAAAATTCCCAACTTTGAGTCCATAAATCAAGGGTGTATTTACCAAGAATATGTACATCCAACACTCCTTTTTTGTGTACTTGCTCTAGCAAATGAGTAAAGATAAACACACTGGGGATTCCACTTTTGGGCAAAATTTTAGAAAATACCAGTTCACGGGCCGACTCTACATAAAAACTCGCTGATACCGCTTCTTTCAAAAGAGGTTTGGCTTGCTGCCGAATCGCCTCTTTGGGATGAAAAAAAGCCAAGGTAAAGAGGTAAGTCACCAGCTCTTGGCTATCTTGATAATTTGCTGACTGAAAAATCTCGAAAGCCACAGCGATGTTTTTGTCATCGGCACTCTGTACTAGTTGATGGATTTTGGCTATCTCATGATGATCCATGTTGAAAGAATGTTTTTGGGTCGTGAAGTCATCTGGTTTTCAAACTCTGAAAGTTACACAATTAACGGCAAGTTTGACAACTCCTAACAATTTGATCATTGATTATTTTAGGAGAACAACCATATCAGGTATAGTTTTGGTGATTGTATTTCGTGATTATTTCGTAGTAAGTGTTATATAGTTTATGCGTATTGTTTTCCGCTCGATTCGAGTTCGATTGCTTTTTTATTTTATGACCTTTTTTTTGGTCATTTTCACCTTTGTAGGTATCAACCTTTGGCTTGATATTGAACGAAGTAATGTAGAAAAAATTGATGCTAGTTTGGCCAAAATTAATCTCCAAATATTGAATATAGGCGAACTGGAACGCGATTTTTTTGAAAACGAAGTCACCAATATCAATTTTTATAAATCCCGCTATAGCCCTTACCTCACCCAACGAGATACCATTGCCAAACAAGTATATGGGCGCTTGAGAGACTTGGCCAACACCCCTGCAGTCGCTTCGGCTGGCTTGACCCAAACCATTGACAGCATTCAATATGCGCTGGTCAATTACCAACAGATTTTCAAAGAAATGATCGACTTCATTATCCAACGAGGATTTAAAGATACGGGTAAAGAGGGTGAGATGCGACGTCATATTCACAAAATTGAACTTTCGGAATATACTCGAGACCTTACTACATTACTCATGGCTCGACGCTTTGAAAAAGATTTTATTATTAGAAAAGATCGGGCCTATGCCAAGCAGGTAGATACGATTGCCCAACGACTCAAGGAAGAAATTGAACTTCAAGCCATTAATCGCGAAGAAAAAAAACGATTGATTAATCACGTAAACCGCTATTTGGTTAACTTCTTGGATTTGGTAGCCATCGAGGAAAAGCTTGGCTTCAACAACCAATCAGGCTTGCGTAAGGATTTGAATGATACCTTTATATTGATCAAAAACTCGCTTCACAAAACCAACCAAACCCTATTGGCCGTAAACCACCAGTGGCAGCAACGCATTCAGCAAAGTAGCCTCATTGTGCTGCTGTTGTTTATCATTTCTTTCATTGTATTTAGCATCGTGATTGCCCGCATCCTGAGTAAACCAGTCAGGCAGTTATCTGATTCCATCCATGAAATTGTCAGTCAGGATTTTTCTGAAAAAATTCCTTTAGTTGAAATCCACCAACATGATGAGGTAGGACAACTCGCTAGTGACTTTTCGTTTATGTTGGAGCGTATGCACGATTACATTGGGGAGATTAAGTCTAAATCGAGCAACCTAGAGCAAAAACAACGTTTGTTGGTAGACAGTATCCGTTATGCCCAGCAAATCCAACGCGCCATTTTACCCGAAACTGAAGAAATTCAAATGGCTTTTCCTGAGTCTTTTGTGATTTATAAACCTGCTGAATTGGTATCGGGTGATTTTTACTGGCTCAATGCCTACGAAAATAAAATATTTTTGGCGGTAGTAGATTGTACCGGGCATGGCGTACCAGGGGCTTTCATGAGTATGATTGGCAATACTTTGCTGAATAAAATTGTGAAGGAAAACCGTTCTCAGAACCCATCAGACATTTTAGAGGAATTGCACATTGAGGTCAAGATTGCTTTGCACCAGGAAAAACATAAAAATGATGATGGTATGGATGTGGCTTTTTGTGCCATCGAAAGGTTACCCAATCATCCTGATGAAGTAAAAATTGTGTTTGCAGGTGCCAAACGGCCCCTTTGGTATTTCAACAATGGCGAACTCAATGAGATAAGAGGTACCAAACGTTCTATTGGTGGGCAGAGCAAATACCGCCCTTTTGAAAACCACGCCTTTATGCTGCCCAAAGGAAGCTTGCTTTATCTGGCATCAGACGGATTCAATGATCAGCATAACCTGGAGCGGGAGAAGTTTGGCAAAATAAGGTTGATGGAGATGATCAAACGACAGGCTAAACTGCCCCTGGTTCAACAGTCACTCTATTACCAAAAAGCCCTGGAAGAACACATGCAAGGCAAAGTAAGGCAAAGAGATGATATTACATTGCTTGGCGTGAAGCTGTAAGTCAATGTTGTTTGGTGAAGTAACGTTCATAAAAAGTGAATTTTATGATATACATCAATCGAGTGATGTATAAAACTTGAAAAACGTTAATCAACGCATAACATTACCTTAAATGATTATCGCATTGTTTGCATTACTTTTGTGTCATTAGGCAAGAAAAACTCGATATTTTGGTCTTCAGATTTCATACAATCAAATCCAAGTTGTTATTCTATTTTGCAATTTTTTTGGTGATTACCTTTACCATTATTGCAGCCAACTTTTGGTTTGATCAAAAAAAGGAGAAAATAGAACAGATTGCTCTTCAACTACACTCCATAAACTTAAATACCCAAATTATCAATCGGCTGGAAAGTGATTTTTTCAAAGACGAAATCATCAATGCTCAATTTTACATTACCGAAAAAAGTAAATATCTCCAACAACGAGATTCTTTGCTGATTCGGGTAAGAAGTGCCCTTCAATCTTTAGAAAATAATCAAGAAACTGCTTCTTTCGATATTCATCACCAAATCGCAGACATCGTAAACCAGTACAATGAATATGAAGGTATTTTTAACCAATTGATTTATCTTATCAAGTATCGGGGGTTCAAAGATTATGGCCTGGAAGGATACATGCGAGATGCCATCCATCAAGTAGAGGATTCGGGTAGAGTACACCTCCCCTACCATCATAAATTGACCATATTGATGATTCGTCGCCACGAAAAAGATTTTATCCTTAGAAAACAACCTTTTTACATAGACCTGCTCAATAAAGAAGTCAATAAGCTCCGTAAATATGTACAAACTAAAGTATGGCCTACCAAAGTACAATATCGTTTGGACGGGGACTTACAACTTTATCAAGAGCTATTCATTGCGCTGGCCGATGTCGAAGCTACCATTGGTTATAACAATGACCAAGGCATCAGGCGAGATTTGAAAATATTGGCCGAAAATATTAAAATGAAGCTTGAGAAGTTGAATCAAGTCATTTCAGTTTCATCCAAGGAGTTAGAAAATCAGATCACCCTTACCTTGTTTCTGATTATGACCACCTGTGTCGTACTTATCATTATTTTGGGATATACCATTACTCGGATGTTAAGTCACCCTATTCGTCGTCTTTCTCAATCGATTGGCGAAGTCATTCAAAGCAATTTTTCAAAAAACAGCTCATTGCTCAAACTCAACACCAAAGATGAGATCGGTGAATTATCTCAAGATTTTGCTTACATGCTCGAAACGGTCCACTTTACGATGGATGAGATTAGGCAAAAATCGGCTAAGATAGAGGAAAAGCAAACCTTGTTGATGGATAGTCTGCGGTATGCCAAACAAATTCAACAGGCAATTTTGCCCGAGGCCTATGAGTTTGAGGAAGCATTTCAGGACTATTTCATCATATTCAAAGCCCAACAAATCGTCTCAGGTGATTTTTATTGGCTCCACCAACGAGGTAAAAAAACTTTTATAGCTGTGGTAGATTGTACCGGGCATGGAGTTCCAGGGGCCTTTATGAGTATGATAGGCAACCATTAGTGAGCGGTACATTATTTGTCAAGTCTTCCCAAGAATTCTAATAAC